>CALAFS010000078.1 GCA_937892405.1 uncultured Clostridia bacterium | reverse complement strand
GTTTTAAGACTGCTGCTGAAAAGTGCAGTTCGGGCGTTGCGTATCACAATCTCGGTATATGCTACGAAAACGGTTTCGGCGTGCGAAAAGATTACAAGAAAGCAATCGAAATGTACGGAAAAGCGGTAGAGAACGGCGAAAAAGCAGGGCTTGAAGGGATTAAAAACGTTTATTTGAAGATGGGTAAATAAAAGTTCAATACCATTAAAAAGTATTTCGAGTACGGAATACCAGTAAGGGCAACCTTATAAGCAAACGACCGACTGTTTTCGAAATAGTGCAGTCGGCCATTTTTATAGTTAATTAAGTATGTGAATGTCATACGCTCCTTATCGAGCAAAAATCCTTTTTGTGCAATCGTTAAAGTTTTGCGATTTTCCAAAGCAATAGAAAAACAAATCTCTACGGCGATATGCGAAGAAACAACAAAAAGGGTAAACTGCCATAAATTCGGCAATTTACCCCTGTTTTGCATAGAAAAAGACACACGCGGCGGAGATTTCTACGCTCCTTTTGCGTGTGTCTTGATGGCCTACCCGACAGGATTCGAACCTGCGACCTTGAGAGTCGGAGTCTCACGCGCTATCCAGCTGTGCCACGGGTAGATATTTTGACTTAATCATTATAGCACCCGTGGGACACTTTGTCAAGATAAATTCCGGAAATTCTTTTGAAAGGCGCGGAGCAGATGGTCGGCAAAATCGCGGATCATCGGCTCTCGTCTTCGCCGCGAAAGATAGCAGAGGGAGAGCGTACGCGAGAGCTTCGGGACGAGCTTTGCCGTCCGTACCCCCGTGCCGAAACCGCGCACCGTCAGGCGCGGGAGAACGCTGACCCCGAGTCCCTCGCTCACCATGCGCAGGATCAGACGGTCATCGTCCGAGTCGATCGTTGTCAGATCGGAGAAGTCCCGCGGATCGAAAAGGGAAGACACCCGCCCGTCCGACGGCATGATAAAGGGAAGCGCACAGAGCGCCTCTCTTCGGATCGGCTCCGTTACCTCGGGGTGAGACGGTGGGAGCACCGCGACATACTCATCTTCAAAAAGGGGGATTCTGACAATGTCGGCAGGTGTGTCCGTCTCGTCGTCGATCGCACAGTCCACCCGCCCCGAGCGGAGCGCGTCGGTAAAGGCGTCGTCCACATCAACGCGGAGCTTGACATTGGCATATTGCTTGCGAAAGCTCTTTAAGAGTGAGGGCAGGATCTCGTTCGATACGCTGGAATAGGTTCCGACCGTCAGCATCCCCTCCGCGTTCCCGAGAGAGCGGGACAGCGTGAGGATCCGCTCTTCCGAAAGCACAAGGGCGCGCAGCTCGGGCGCGAGCTTTTCTCCCGCCGCGTTCCATACCGTTCCGCCCGATGTGCGCGCGAAGATCCGGATCCCGAGCTCTTCTTCAAACGCGTCGGCAATCCGCTTGAAGGCGGAGGGCGTATAGCAGTATTCCTCCGCCGCCCGCTTCATACTGCCGAGTTCGGCAATGCGTAATATCATGCGTACCGTCTGTGTGTCCATTTCATACCCCACCGCTTTGAAAATTTTTCACAACGATATGATAACACCGAACTTCCAAAATGTCAAGGGGTGTGATATAATTTCAAATATGAAGATAAAAGATCAAAAAAGGACGACAGGGATTCTCGCCCTTTTGCTTGTGGTCTTCCTTTGGGGTATGACGCCCCTTGTGACACTGAAGCTCTACGATTACTATTCTCCCGCTTTCCGCCTCTTTCTCTCGGAAGTATCGCTTGTCGCTTTCTATCTATGTGTCGCACACAGGAACCTCGGGGAGCTGAACCGCTCCTATTTTCGCACCGCCGTGCCGATCGGTTGCTTTTACGCCGCGGCGAATGTTTTGCAGAATGTCGGACTTGCCTATACCACCCCGGCAAAGTATGCCTTTCTTGAGAACCTCTCGGTTCTCGTCGTCCCCTTTCTTTCCTACTTTCTGACAAGGAAGAAGCCGACGGTCTTCCACATTCTCGCGAGCGCCCTCTGCCTTTTCAGCGCCTTCGCGCTGAACGGGTTGTTTAACGGTCAGGGCTTTTCCGTCGGGCTCGGCGAGATTCTGTGCGGGCTCGCCGGGATTTTCTACGGCGTGAACATTGCGGGTACCGGTGCCTGTATCAAAAAATTCAATGCCACCCTCTATCTTCTGATTCAGTCCGCGATCAGTATGATCTTCTCTCTCGCCACGGCTCTGATACTGAATGTCATTCCCACCACCGACGCGGCAGGAAACGCCACCGTCATCGAGCCTCTTGTCGCGACTTTCGAGCCTCTGCCTCTTATCGCCCTCGTCGTCTCGACGATTCTGATTTCGGGAGTCGGCTGGATTCTCCGCACCAATGCACAGAAGCATGTCGATGCCGTCACCGTCGGCGTCATCATGCCCTTTGCCGCCGTGGTCACGAGTGTCATGTCGGTTCTTCTCGGCAGTGATACGCTTACCTCCGATCTTCTGATCGGCGGCGGTGTCGGTATCGCCTCGATTTTCCTCTCCGAGTTCGGCGATCATTTCAAAGAGAAAAAGAAAAATCCACCGCCTTCTTCCGATGAAGAAGCGGAACCCAACCCATAAAAGCGCAAACCGCCCCTTGCAAAAAGGGGCGGTTTGTGTTATACTCATACTGTATTGAGACATTCCATTCGGTGAAAGGGAGGTGAAAACGACGGTACGCCTTGATATTTTTTGCCCGGTAAATTATACGCGGGAGGACATGATCGCAGGGATTCTCGCCCGTCTTCCGATCGGAAGAGAAGAGATCTTCGATATTAAAATTCTAAAAGAAAAGCTCCTGTCCGTCGAAAACGGTTATCAAAAGCGCCTGACAGTCGCCCTCTCTTCCTCCGAAGAAAGAGAACGCGGGCTCCTGAAAATGCGGAAGACCGTCACGCCTTATACCGCTTTCACCTATGCCCCGCCGAAAAAGCAGGTCACATATCGTCCCGTGGTCGTCGGTGCGGGACCCGCAGGACTTTTTGCCGCCCTCGCCCTTGCCGAGGCGGGCACCCGCCCGATCCTCCTTGAGCGCGGGGAATGTGTGGAATCCCGCGGGAGGAGCGTCGACCGCTTTTTCACGGGCGGCGAGCTTGATCCTGAGAGCAACATTCAGTTCGGGGAAGGGGGCGCCGGCGCCTTCTCGGACGGAAAGCTGAAATTCGGACAGGACGATCCCTATCGCACCAAGGTGCTGGATGAGTTCGTCCTCGCGGGTGCGCCCGCAGAGATCCGCTACGCGGAGCATCCCCATCTCGGCACCGACCGCCTGCCGGGCATCGTCCGTCGCCTGCGGGAAAAGATTCTTTCCTGCGGCGGGCAAGTACACTTCGGTACCAAGGTCGACCGTCTGATCCTCCGTGACGGCGCCGTCGTCGGCGTCGGTTATTACAGTGCGGAGGGGGAGGGTGAGATACCGACAAATGCAGCTTTCTTTGCCACCGGGCACAGCGCGCGCGACACCGTCCGCCTTCTCACGGACGCGGGCGTCACTGCCGTCGCGCGCCCCTTCGGCATCGGTCTTCGCGTGGAGCACCCGCGGGAATATATCGACCGCCTGTTTTACGGTGCGGACGCCCCCGCCACCCTCGGCGCCGCGTCCTATCACCTCGTCACCCATCTTCCGTGCGGACGCAGTGCCTATTCCTTCTGCATGTGCCCGGGTGGCAGTGTCGTCGCCGCCGCCTCGATCACAGAGCGCGTTGTTACCAACGGCATGAGCACCTATGCCCGCGACGGCGAGAACTCGAACAGCGCGCTCCTCGTCTCCGTCACCCCCGCCGACTTCGGCACCGACGATCCCCTCGCCGGCTTTGCCCTTCAGGAGAAGATCGAGCACGCCGCCTTTCTTGCGGGCGGCGGCACCTATGCGGCGCCCGCCTGCCGTATGGAGGACTTTGTCCGCCGTACCCCCGCACGCACCCCGGGCGATGTCCGCCCGACATACGCGCGTGGCACCGTTCCCGTTTTGCCCGAGGAATATCTTCCCGAATTCGTGACCGAACCCCTCCGCGCGGCGATCTCGGATTTCGACGCGTGGCGCCCCGGGTTCTATCTCCCCGATGCCATGCTCACGGGTGCCGAGACCCGCTCTACCTCTCCTGTCCGCCTTCTTCGCGACGGCGGCTTTGAGGCGTGCGGCGTCAGAGGGCTGTACCCCGTCGGTGAGGGCGCAGGATACACGGGCGGCATCGCCTCTTCCGCGATGGACGGACTCCGCGCCGCCGAAGCGTTTCTTCTGAAAAACAATTGATATTGCAAAGAATTCTATACAAAAAACCGATATTCTTCACCGGAATCGAAGAATATCGGTTTTTTGTCGGAGATTTATAAGATGACTTTCCATGCCTCGATCAGACGGTCAAGAGAATATGCCGCGTTGGCGGGACTTGTGGAAGGGAGGGGGATCGCCGCCCTTTTCGTCGCCTTTTCCTGATACTTTTTATAGTAGGCTTCCGCCGTCTTTCCGTTGACATAGATCCGCCCGATCTTTCCCCGAGAGAGAATAGGGGAGAGATCCGTCGGGCATACCCCGCGGATCGTCGCGTCCGCCGAGCCGCGGATTTCGCAGGACGCGATTACATCGTAGAGCGCAATGCCGTGCGAGAGTAAAAACGCCCGCTTTTCCGACACCGAGCTCGGCACACTCTCACCGTACAGCGCCGCCAGCACCCGCCAGAAGCGATTTTGCGGGTGCCCGTAAAAGAACGAAGCTTCCCGCGACTTCACGGAGGGAAAGGAACCGAGAATCAGGATGTTCGAGTTTTCGTCATACACCGGCGGGATCGGGTGCAGTACCTTGCCGCCCGCCTCCGCCTTTTCCGGTTTCTTCATCATCACAGCTTGTCCGCGATCTCAAAGATCAGCCGCTCGGTCTTCTCCCAGCCGAGGCAGGGGTCGGTGATCGACTTTCCGTACTCTTCCTTGTCCGAGATGCTCTGCGCTCCGTCGAGAAGATAGCTTTCGATCATCAGCCCCTTCACGATTTTGTGAATGTCGGGCGAGCTTCTCCGACTGTGCAGGATTTCCATCGCGATGCGGATCTGCTCCATGTACCGCTTGCCCGAGTTCGCATGGTTGGTGTCGACGATCACCGCGGGATTTTTCAGTCCCGAGGTTTCGTACCGCCCCGCGAGGGACATCAGATCTTCGTAGTGGTAGTTCGGATAGGATTTTCCCGATGCGTCCACATACCCGCGCAGGATCGCGTGAGCGAGCGGGTTACCGTGACTCTTGACCTCCCAGCCGCGGTAGCAGAAAATATGCGAGTGCTGTGCCGCCGCGATGGAGTTCATCATCACGCCGATGTCCCCGCCCGTCGGGTTCTTCATGCCGACGGGAATGTCGAGTCCGCTTGCCGTCAGGCGGTGCTGTTGGTTTTCCACCGACCGCGCGCCCACCGCCACATAGGCGAGAAGATCGGAGAGGTAACGGTGATTCTCGGGATAGAGCATCTCGTCCGCACAGCCGAATCCCGTCTCCTCGAGTGCCCGCATGTGCAGATGGCGGATCGCCACGATGCCGCGGAGCAGGTCGGGTGCCCCGTTCGGGTCGGGCTGATGAAGCATGCCCT
>CALAFS010000077.1 GCA_937892405.1 uncultured Clostridia bacterium | reverse complement strand
CCTCCTTTTCCCAAACTAAATTCTACCACAAAATCCTTCCCAATGTAAATTCCACTTCAAATTCCACTGTGGAATTTACTTTGGGAATTCACTGAAGAAAAAACTTTTCAAAAAAATCAAAAAACCTCTTGACAAACATATTTAGAATGAGTATAATATTTATAGAATCATTCTAAAAAGGAAGAACCTATGACAAAGCAAAGGCAAGCCGTTGCCGGGGTTCTCCGTGAGGCGGGCGGGCATCTTTCCGCAGAAGAGATTTTCAGACTGGCGAAAGAGCGGCTCCCCTCGATTTCCCGCGCGACGGTGTATAACAACCTCCATGCGATGGAGGAGGAGAAGAGTATCCGCCGCATCAGTGTGGACGGCGCGGATCTTTATGACAAGGCATACACGCCGCACCCGCATCTCATCTGCGAGATGTGCGGCAGGGTAGAGGATCTTCCTCTTCCGTGGCTTGACGACCGCCTTGCCGAGGTGCTCGGCGAGACGCCGACTTCGTATGAATTCAAGATCAATTATATTTGTCCCGCCTGCCGAAAGAAAGCAGAAAAATAAACAATTATTTACATTTATCAAAGGAGAAAGCAAAAATGGAACTCAAAGGAACCAAAACCGAAAAGAATCTGATGACGGCGTTCGCCGGTGAATCCCAGGCAAGAAACAAGTATACCTACTTCGCCTCCGTTGCGAAGAAGGAGGGCTATGAGCAGATCGCGGAGATCTTTCTGAAGACCGCAGAGAACGAGAAAGAGCACGCAAAAATGTGGTTCAAGGAGCTCGGCGGACTCGGCACCACGGCAGAGAACCTTGCCGCGGCGGCAGCCGGCGAGAACTATGAGTGGACCGATATGTACGATCAGTTCGCAAAAGAGGCGGAGGAAGAAGGCTTCCCCGCACTCGCTTACCGCTTCCGTGCCGTCGGCGCCATCGAGAAGGCACACGAGGAGAGATATCGCGCCCTACTTTCCAATGTGGAGATGCAGAAGGTGTTTGAAAAGGGCGAGATGACCATGTGGGAATGCCGCAACTGCGGACACCTCGTCATGGGTGTGAAGGCACCGGCGGTCTGCCCCGTCTGCGCCCATCCCCAGAGCTTCTTTGAAGTGAGAAAAGAGAATTATTGAGTTACCCATCGGGTGAAAGCGCGGGCTGTCGTCAAGAGCGACAGCCCGTTTTTTGTCGTTTTCTCAACATTTATTGATCTTTGGTTGAAGAAAAGTTGCTTTTCTGTCTATATAATAATAAAATGTGAAAAATCGGGTCATATCCGGTGAGAGAAAGGAAGGGGAGAAAGCCTTTTGCCCTGCCGCACACTTTTATCGGGCGGCATGAGCGGACGCTTCCGTCTCTCCCTATGACACAGCGTCGGCGGATCCTGTGTTTTCTCCCGTCTCTTTTGTCGGGAGCATCTCCCGTCCCCCGATCCGGCGGCATCCCCGCCACGCGTCTTTTACACTTTTTTTGACCCCTATCGAAAAAATGAAAACCGTCGGAGAAGGAAACGGTGAGAATCGCCGCTCCGCCTCCGTCCGTGGAGGAAAAGCAATGAATATGTACAGAGTTCTTTACAATCCGGAAGCCGGGAACGGAAAAGGAAAGGAAGAAACCGAGAAGCTCGTCGCGAGAATGACCGACGACAACACCGAGCTTTACGATATGACAGAGCTCGGGGGCTACGCGGATTTCTTCGCCGCGTGCGCCCCGGAGGACAGAATCCTGATT
>CALAFS010000076.1 GCA_937892405.1 uncultured Clostridia bacterium | reverse complement strand
CGACGGTCGCGAGCAGAAGCTCCGAGACGAGATGATATCCCGCGTCGGCGCGGGAGATCACGGTGCTGTCTCCGACGGCGAGACGGTAGAGCGCCGCGGCGTCCTCGGGCAGAAAGCTCGGGACGGCAAACCGATAATACTCGCCGACCCCGGCATAGTCGAGCAGACCTTCTCCGCCGACGAAAGTGCACCACGCGGTCGCGAGCGGATCGCCTCTGTAACTGTGCGGTACGCCGGCACGCATGAAGATGCCCTCCCCTGCCGAAAGAGAGAATTTCTCCGCCCGGACGGTGAAGTCCGCGCGCCCCTCCGTGACCCAGATGAACTCATGATAGATACTGCCGCACGGCAGAAAGATCGGGGGCTGATGTTCGTCTTCTCCGACGGTATTCAGAACGAAGGGCAAAAGGTCAAAGGCTTTTTTATCAATTTCCGCAAAAATCATAGAGAAATCCTCAAAAAACGAGCCGTGCGCGCGGCGGAAGAACGAGCGGCCGCGGAAAAATCCGCCGCACGGCACTTTTCTTTATTTTATCAAAAAGAAGTGAAACGGGAGCGAAGAAAGTGTAACTTTTTATCGCGTTCCACGCGGCGGTTATCCTTCCTTTGACCCGAGGGCGGCGACCGCCGCGTGAAACGCGACCTCGAGCGCGGCGCAGACCTCTTCTTCTCCCATCACGAGAAGAATATACTTCCCGTCGACGGTGGCGATCTTCTTGTCATAGACCACACAGACCTGCTTGCCGAGATTCATCTTATCGAGGAAGTCTTTCGCGGTATCTTCGGCTGTTTCGGGTTCCACTTCCACACATCCGAAGACGAGCGTGTTCGGCACGATGTTCGGCTCATAGACATAGCCACGGAGGAAGGAGGGCGCATCTTTCCGGATACCGAAGGCGGAGCCGAGCCCGTCGGCGGTGAGGGTTTTCTTTTTTATAGAGTTCGGCATCTTCGAGCCGAGGTTCGCACGGGAAACCGTGTCGGTGAGCACGCCCTTCGGCGTATCGGTACCTCCCCCGCAGGAAAAGAGGGAGAACAGAAGGACAAGGCAGAGGGCGAGTGCGCCCACGCGGCGCAGACGGGTGGTTTCGGTATTCATAAAATTTCCTTTCGGATATAAAATAACGGATTTCGGAGGGGCGGCAGAAGCCGCGGGCGTGCCGAAAGAAAAAAGCACTTCGGACAAAAGACGCATATGCGTGACAAAACCGAGGTGCTTTTTCTGAATGGATTTTCTGCCGTATTTTCCGAAAAAAAACGATCGGGAAAGCTTAGCGGGCAGCGGCGGGAGCGCATGCTGTCAGAAAGCCTGACTCTTTGACTTTTTCGAAAAAATACGACAATATGACAAGTTTAATTTACTTATTTTGTTTATTCATCAAGGAATTTATCGCCGCAGATCGTCTTGAGAAGCTCGTCGAGATCTTCGTTGTCTTCATAGAAAAGGGTGATGGATTTCTTTCTTCCCTTTCCCTCGATATGTACCTTGCGTCCGAGGGTGCTCTGCACGCGCAGTTCCATTTCACGGAAGTAATCGACGATCGGCTCTGCGTCCTCTTCCTTTTTCGGTTTCTTCGGCTTGTTGGCGATTTTGACCTCTTCCTCGAGACGACGGACGGAGAGATCGAAGTCTACGACCCGCTTCGCAAAGAGGATCATATCGTCGCGGTTCTTGAGTCCGAGAAGGGTGCGCGCATGACCCGCGGACAGCTCGCCGGAGGCGACCATCGCGAGGACAGCATCGGGCAGATCCAAAAGGCGCGTCGCGTTCGCGATCGCACTGCGGCTCTTTCCGACCTTCGCGGCGAGCTCCTCCTGCGTGAGGTGATACTCGGTCGCGAGGGAGCGGTATGCCATGGCTTCTTCCACGGGGTTGAGGTCTTCGCGCTGAAGGTTCTCGATCAGGGCGATCTGTGCGGTGTCTTCGTCGCTCTTATCGAGGACGAGCGCGGGGATCTCGGTCAGTCCCGCGAGCTTTGCCGCGCGGAAACGACGCTCGCCTGCGATGATCTGATAGCGCCCCGAGGCATATTCCCGCACGAGAATCGGCTGGAGCAGTCCGTGCTCGCGGATCGAGGAGGCAAGCTCTTCGAGCGCATCCTTATCAAAATATTTTCTCGGCTGACCCGAGCGCGGGTCGATCAGAGAAATTTTCAGTTGGGAGACGGTATTCGCGTTTTTCTCCGCGTCGTTTACGGGGGAATTGTCAAGGAAGATGGCGTCAAGCCCTCTGCCAAGACCGCTGTTTTTCTTTGCCATGGGAATTTCTCCTTCTCTGTCTTTATCGAATCTTTTTGTTTTTATGCAAATCGGATGTTTGATTTTCTTATCGGGAATTTTGGCTTTCGCGTCTGCGCGACGGCGGAGGTTTTTGCTCACCGACGCACGAGCATGCCGCTCTCAGAGACCTTACGGGTACGGACGGCACTCACTTACGAAGAACCGGCGGCTTTCCGTATTTTCTGCGTGCGGAAGTTCTGCGGGATATTTTTCTTTCCCTGCCGCGACAAAGGCGTGTGCGGGGATTTTTCACATTCCGGGCGGAAAATCGCGCGAATCTTCCTCAAAAAGTCCCGTAAAACCTTACGGACGGTGATCTTCGCGCCGTCAGATACGCATCATCAGTTCTTTCGCCACAGCGGCATATTCCAGCGCGCCCTTGCCGTAGGGATCGTGATAGCAGATCGGCGCGCCGTAGCTCGGCGCCTCGGAAAGGCGCACCGTGCGCGAAATCGGCACGCGGAAGAGCTGATCGGCGTAATACTTTTTCAGCTCCGCGACGACCTGTCCGGTCAGCGTCAGACGCCCGTTGTACATGGTCAGAAGGATACCGACCACCTGAAGCGACGGGTTGAAGAGCTGGCGGATCTTTTTGATGGTATTGAAGAGCTGGGACATGCCCTCGAGCGAATAGAATTCGCACTGCATCGGGATCACGACACCGTCGGAAACCGACAGCGCTTTGACTGTCAGCATACCGAGCGACGGCGGGCAGTCGATGAAGATGTAATCAAACTGGTCTTTTACACTGTCGAAGGCAATTTTTGCAAAGTCGAGCGATTCGTCCAGTTCGTGAAGCTCCAGCTCCGCACCGGCAAGATCAATGGTCGCCGGGACGATCCAAAGGTTTTTGAAGGCGGTTTTCATCATGGCGTCCTTGATGTCGCATTGTCCGATGATGACTTCATAGATCGTTTTGCGGATTTTCGCCTTGGAAATTCCGAGTCCGCTCGTAGCATTTCCCTGCGGGTCCATGTCGACGAGGAGGACTTTTTTGCCCTTGTTCGCGATCTGCGCGGCAAGATTGACGCAGGATGTGGTTTTTCCTACGCCGCCCTTCTGATTGGAGAATGAAACGATCTTTGCCATAAAACCTCCGTGTACCGCCAAAAGCGGTAGTAGCGATATGTAAAACAGTCTTCCCGTGTGAGAGCCTTGCCGCAAAGGCGCGATCCTCGGGGAAAGAAGAAAATCAAATCAAAAATCCGATAAAAAACGGGAAAAAGAAACCCGGAAAGAGAGAGGAATTCGCCATACAGACAGAATCCGAAGAGAAAAATCCGATCGGGCGCCTGCCCGAGGATAAACGAGAAGGAAAGAATAAAAAATAAAATGAAATATAAGAAATGCGTTCCGCCACCGCGCACGAGCGTACGTGTGTCCGGCAGGACGGTGCATTTTCACCGCGCCGCGCCGCCGATCGCCAAAAGCCGCGAATCCGAAGCGCACCGAAAGCGCGGGACAGGAGGCGAGCTCGGACGGGGAGGATAAGCAAATGAGAAGATCCGTCGGTAGAAGAAGATCCGCGGCGAAAATCCGCAGAAGAAGATTCTCGGTGGAAGATATTCGGAGGAGAAAATTCTCGGTGGAAGATCCACAGGAGAAATTTTGGGCGAGGGTGTCGGAAAAATCTTCGCACGCCGTGCGGAGGGGACGAATTCCCTGCACTTTCACCGAAAAAGGGGAAAACTACCCGAAAACGGCGGAAAGACGCGATCTTTTCTGTATTTCATTATAACGGGAGAATCGAAAATTGTCAAGGGAAAAACAAAATATTTTATAAAAATTCCGCATGAAGAAAAATATAAACACGGAAGAGCTTTCTTTCACCCATGGTATGCCCGATGAATCGCTCGATAAGGGGGGCAAATACAGAGGCAGAGGCTTTGCGGAGAATATGCCGCGTGAAAAAGCAAAAAATACGGGAGCGCAAAAGACAATAATTGCAATGTTATAACTAAATTCAACTAAAAATTCGGGTAAAAAGGAAATATCTAAAGAATAAAAAGCAATAAAGGCAATATTTGCAATGTATATTGCCCTTGCTCTTTACAGAATAACAAAAGAAAAACCGCCCCAAAAGCATCAAAAAGGCAAAATACGCCCAAAAATCACCCGAGCAGACAAAACCGATCCGAAAACTGCCCCTAAAATCCCTAAAATACAGATAATCACACACATAATCACAGAAACAAGCAAGTCAAAATGCACACAAAGCTCTGAAAAATCCGAAAAATCGGGAAGAAAGACAAGCTTGACAAGATTTTCCCCCGAAAATAGCCGCCAATACACCCTTTGGGAGACGGAAAAACGAAAAAATGAAGCGTTTCGCTGCACTTTTTCTGTATGAAAGACTCTCTTTGCCTTCTGTAACTGTATTTATTGCGTTTTAGCCCGTTTTTCACGCTTTTTTGCACCCTTTAACGAAAAAACGCGGTTTAACTCGGCGGTTTAACATGCCCGACACATCGTTGCGCGCTTCCTATTGTATCTTACGGCATATCCCCATGATCTCTGCGCGCCCGATTTACGCCAAAACACTCCCGATGTATTGCCAAAGCGCCCCGAAAGACACTAAAACCGCAAGTATATGGTTCAAAACATATGGAAAACGCGAAGAAAGCGGAAAATTCGGCGAAGAATAAGGGCATAAACCGAATGTTTCACATGAAACATTTTGTCGCCTGATGGCTTTTTTGCGAAATACATGCCGAAGAAGATAAAATCGCTGCTGAAATGGCGAAAATCGACAGAAGGAGAGAAAAATGCTCCGCAATCGCGTTGACACGACGCTAACGAACCCCGTAAGGACGATATTTGACGAGGAGAAGGACGAAATGAGCTGAAACGAAGGAAAAAACAGGGCGGCGAGCCGAAACGGGACGCGCCGCAACAAAATCAGCAGAGCGAAGCAAAACAAAACAAAGCATAACAAAACAAAACGATGCAATACAACGCAATGCAAAACGATACCGACCGATGTCAAACGATGCAAAACAATCCTCTTTGTATGAGCGCGTGAAAAAACAGGCTGCCAATGAACGGAGTGCGCCCAAAAGTCAGAGGTTTTGGAGGCGCATATCACCGGAGACAGCCTGTTTTTGCTTGGATATATGGCAATGAAAGCCGTTTTTATCAAATATAGTCTGAAATGTAAGGGATTTCATGGAGAAGAACATCGTCGAGCAGCCGGACGGTTTCTTCGTCAGCGTGGATTCTTCCCATACGATAGAGCTTTGCGGCGGTCTTATATCCGAGGAGAAGCGTTGTCAGCGTGGCGATGGAGAGCTTTACACGGTGGGAAGACGCTTCGGGGACAATTTCACATTCTCCACGCTCAAAGCGGACGGTAACTGCCTTTTCATTCCATGAGAGGAAGGAATCTTCAATATCAAAAGTGATTTTTGCATTGTCTGCGGACGGATCGGAACGATATTTTTTGAAAAATTGCTCGACATCGACAATTCTTCCCATGATATACGGGCGGATCGTTTCTTTGATGTCGCCGTCGTCCAGCTCGAAGGCGATCGGATCGCTGGTGTAGGAGCTTCCCCGCACTTCGTCAATCATGGAATCGTGCGCACGAATGTACTCCCAAAGCCCCTCTTCCGCTTCCCTTGTCAGATAAATCATCTCTTTGATGTGCATGACATCGTCTTTGATCAGATAAACCATGTATCCGCGCGGATTGCCCGCCACATCAAAATAAATCGCTACTACGGTGTCGTCTTCGTCCCAGCGCCAGTATTCCTCCCATGCCAGGGCGTTCCGGAAGAGGCAACCGTGTGTCGCCGAGGCGAATTGCGCGTGAAGATTGCGGAAATCCTCATTGTCCCAGCTGACACGGCGGACATAGCCCGGCGCCGTGGCTTTTTCGGGGATCTGACGGTCTTTGACCGAGTAAGTGATCTTGTTTGAGATGATTTCCCACCCCATTTTACGGTACAGGGGGATCGAATAGGGGAACAGGAGGGCGAGAGACTGCTGCCTTGCCCGCATGTGCGTGAGGATCTGGTGCATCAGACGCTTCATGATGCCGTTTCCGCTGTATTCCGGATAGGTGCACACGCTGGTGACGAATCCGATGGGGTATACGGCGCCGTATATGTTCATTTTCAGGGGATAAACGGCGATCTGCGACACCAGCGTGTCGTGA
Organism: uncultured Clostridia bacterium; assembly: GCA_937892405.1. Classification (GTDB taxonomy): domain Bacteria; phylum Bacillota; class Clostridia; order Oscillospirales; family CAG-272; genus UBA1740. The sequence goes on along the minus strand of CALAFS010000076.1, from coordinate 2,637 downwards.
TCGAAACAACCGAGCACATCGGCACGCTCGAGAATTGGGAATTTGGATTGCTTGATCTCGTCGTCCCGCCACCCGGTGGCGGACAGCTCTTGCTCCGTGATCTGGAACGCGTAGCGCAACAGGGCGTTGTATTGCTCGAGATCGTCGGTTTTCAGGTTGCGGATTTCGTATTCTGTATTCGGTAACATGACAGAGTTCCTTTTTTTGCCCGAGAGGCACAAAAAACGAGTGCGAAACAGCGCTTTCGTATGGCGCCGTCGGGCTTTAGATAAAAATATCATAGCACAAAATCCCCTTGCCTGTCAAGGCATCGTCCTAATTTTTCCCTCTTCTGCCGTGGCATTATTCTGATTTATTTCTCTTCTGCCGTAGCATCACCGGAATTTTGGCTTTCACCGCCGATGCCGTGCGGCTTTCGCTTTGCCGACCGCGTGTAAAGATATGCGCCGCTTTCGGCATATTATCGGTGGATTCGGCGCTTCTTCGCCACACTTGTGCTTTTTTTGCGTGCGATCTGACATTGCGTCTCGCGCGCTGTTTTTTGAGCATTTTCCTGCGCGTATTCTACTCTACTTTTTGCTCTTTATGATTTTCGCTTCGTTATTTATGATTTTCGCATGATTCACGCGCTTTTTACGCAAATTTATTGCCACGGGCGAGAACGTGCCATCAGTGGCGAGAAATCACTACCGCGCTTCACGCGCTGTTCGCCCTGCGTTACTTGATACCTTTGCTTGCTCTTTTGCACTTTCTGCATTTTCGCTTGCAACTCGTTACTTCCGGGCGCCATTGCCCGCACTACTCTTTTCTATGCTTCTTTTCGGCAAAATAAAGTCTTTTTCTCCGCGGAGATGGTATCTCTACTTCTTTTTTAGATAGCTTTTTCACATTTTTGCGTTTTCGGAGCTGCTTGGGGGACTCCGCCTTTTTTTGAAGACTTAAAAGCATTATCAAAAGTTAAAATGCGCATTTTGAAGGCTTTGCGGCACTATACGAGCTGCAAAAATCTATAAAAAACTGCAATCCGGTTTGAAAAAGCAGTAATAAATCGAGATATTTTGCCGATCTACGGTAGAATAAAACGTCGGCAAACATAAGGAAAACATGGCGTTTCCACCGGGCGATAAAGAAAGAGGTTCTCGATCGTATGCCCTGAAATATTGGACGCCAAGCGCGTTCTATGTGATAGGAGAAATTACTATCACGCGAACGCCTGTGTGAAGCGCTTGGCATGCTCCCCCCTCGGAAGCCCACCATAAAAGCAACGGCACATACGCTGAAGATGTAAAATTATACGATGGCACGGCAATTTTTTGCCACCAAGGGAAACAACCGGGGATATGTAAGATTTGACAGATGGCGAGCCTGTTTAAGCGAGGCAATGATCGGGAAAACGATAGAATTCAGACCCGAAGAAAACGAAAAAACATTCATCGCTTGCTCCTGGATTTTTGAAATTGCGGAATTTGATGCGCATACGGGCGAGAGAATCCGACGGAAAATACGCCGACTTTGCCACAAAGGGACCGTGCACCGCGCTTGAAATCCTCTTTTCTTTCTCTTCTTTCTTCCCTTTCTTCTCCCTTCTCTCCGCTCGCCTTCACACGAATTTCAAATACATTGCAAGCCTCTGCAATGTGTATACGATGTCCTTACACTATTGGTTTGCGGTGCTGCCCTTGACATATACGATCCCCTTACACGATTTGTTTGTTACTTGCAATTGTTATGCTTGACACGGTGGGGTCACTTTGCATCGCCACAGTGAAATCCATCAGGAAACGCCGGAATTTTCGCCGAAAAGTCATCTTTCGGCAAGTGAAACCCGCTTCGCGCGTGAAATGTGCCTGTGCCTTGTGAAATTCGTCTGTGACGAGAGAAAAAAGCGCTTTGACAGGAACATTTGGAATTACGAATTGTAGCGGCGATCATCGGTCGCTTGCTTCCATGATGGTATTGCCCACGCTCAAAAGCGCCTCTGTCACGCCTTTGCATGTACCGCCACGCTCGTCACCTTGCAATGCCGCGGCGAAGTCCGCCGAAAAGAACGGATTTGTGCTAGCGGAATGTTACTTTTTGGCGGATGAAATGCACTTCGCGCGTGAAATATGCCTACGGCGAGAGAAAGAATTGTTTTGGTAAGAACTTTAGGATCGAGATAACGGGGGTGACCTCGGTCGTCCGCTCACATTCTCATTGTTACAACGCCAAAAAGAGGTGCCGTCGCTTTGGCGATTTGTAGGGGTCGGCGCCCTCGACGACCCGTTACGCAAGGTCTATCGTTCACCTGCCACGGGGGGCACTCGCCCCGACGACCCGCAAAACGCAAAGACGCCGATTGCATCATCTGGAGGCATTTCGTTATCATATACCCGTAGGGGCGACCATCGGTCGCCCGCTTCGCTATCTCTCTATGCCTTGTTATCGGCTTTTACCCGGGCAGGCTCCCTCTGTCATTTTTTCACAAAATGAAACCTCCCTCGAAGTGTTTCGCTTTGAAGGAGGCTTTGGAGAGATAATTTGCCGTGATCTTATTCTTTACTGTGCGGGAAAACATGCGTTTCACGGCGGGCGACCGATGGTCACCCCTACCACGAAGGGGAACGAAAAATCCTCTGAGAAACGCGGGGAATCAAG
>CALAFS010000075.1 GCA_937892405.1 uncultured Clostridia bacterium | reverse complement strand
GACGAGATCACCGATCCCGGCACCGAGGAGACACCCATCGACACCGAACGGCACAATTATACCTTCGTCTCAAAGGACGGGGACACCTACACCTACGCGGATGGGGAAAATACCGTGACGATGACGATCACCTGCGACGAGGGCACGGCGGACGCGCTCTCGGTCGAGGGGAACACCGTGACGGTCGCGGGACTCACCGCCGACAGCACCTTTACCTTCTCGGGCACCTTTTACGGGAACATTGTCGTCGAGGGGGCGGAGGACTTTGCCTGCGAGCTTGTCTTCTCGGGCTTTTCCATGACCTCCTATGACGAGTGCCCCGTGATACTCACGGGACTTGACAAGGTGACCCTCTCGGCGAAGAAGGGGACGGAGAACTATATCTACGACCTGCGTGACGAAGTTTCTGAGGACGGCATCTCCGCCGCGGTCTATGCCGACTGCGATCTTTCCCTGCAAGGCAAGGGCGCCCTCACGGTCGTCTCGGAAAACAACAACGGCGTGCATACGAAGGACGACCTGAAAGTCAAGAATCTGACGCTGAAGGTCGAGTGCGAGGACAACGCGCTGAAAGGCAATGACAGCGTGACCATCTCCTCCGGCGAGATCACCCTGATCGCCCGCACAGGCGACGGTATCAAGACGAAGAATTCCGACTTCTCCTCAAAGGGCAAACAGCGCGGCACCGTCACGATCTCGGGTGGCACGGTGCTGATCTACGCCGCCTGCGACGGTATTGACGCCGCCTACGATGTCGTGATCGACGAAAGCGAGGCGACCGTCACCCTGACGGTCTTCACCGACCGCTACTCCTCCTATTCGGAAGAGGTGACGGCGACCTCCGATGCGGTCTATTATGTCCGCTACCGCTCTGCCACCTATGTCTATTCCATTCTCTATACCGCCGAGGACGGCAGCACGGTATGGAAGAATTCCGGCACGGCGAAGACGGTCGGAGGTTTCCTCTATTATCCGGTCGAAAAACCCTCCGGATATACAAAAATGCAACTCTTTGTTTACAACTCTGCCGAAGATCAGGGACAGAGCGACACCTATGTCGCCGCGTCCGACACGATGAGCGTGAACGATAATTACGACACGATCGCGCTTTCCACCTCGGGCGGAAGCCTGCGCCTCTCCTTTACGAACTACGGCACGACCACGCCCGGCGGCATGGGAGGACCCGGCGGTATGGGCGGCATGAACGACGGCAACAGCGAAAAGGGCGACCATTCCACCAAGGGGATCAAGGCGGGGAACGCGGTGACGATCACCGCCGGCACGGTCGCCGTAAAGTCTTATGACGACGCCATTCACGCGAACGGCGGCGAAGCCCTCGAAAACGGGGAGACTTCGCTCGGCAATGTCACGGTCACGGGCGGCACGCTCACCCTCTTCTCAAAGGACGACGCGATTCACGGTGACGGTACCGTCACGATCTCGGGCGGCAGTATCCGCGTGAGCGGAAGCTACGAGGGGATCGAGGGCGCCGCCGTCGAGATCGCGGGGGGCAACATCTCGGTGATCTCCACCGACGACGGCATCAACGGCACCGGCACCTCGGGCACGAGTATCCGCATCACGGGCGGCACGCTCTATGTGCTCGCGGGCGGCGACGGTCTGGATTCCAACAGCCGCGACTCCTACGGCGGCATCTCCTTTGAGGGCGGCGACGCCGTCATCATCTCCACGGGGCAGGCGGACAGCGCCATCGACACCGAGTGCGGCTATTCCTACACCGGTGGGCGGATTCTCGCCGTCGGACGCGCCGGCGGCATGAGCGGCGAGTCGACGAACTCTTCGCCCTCCTTCTCCACCGTCGGCAAGAGCGCGAACCTCTCGCTGAGCGCCGGCACCTACCTCACCGTCTCGGGCATCGTCACGCTGAAAATGCCCGTCGCGCAGAACGCGTCGGTTGTATACCTCGGCGCCACGAACGCCGGCATCGCGACCGCCTCTTCCTCTTCCGCAACCCTCGATTCCGACGGTGTGGAGTGGAAATGACGGGAGAATGCAGAATGAAGAATTATGAATTCAGAATGAAGTAATGAAGATTGCATGAGGGCGCAAAAAAGGACTGTCTTTGACAGTCCTTTTTTGCGTTTTATGCCGCGATGCCGAAGAGGGAGAGGTACCACGGGAGCCCGATCGTGACGAGGAGGAGATAGGCGATGTAGATCGCGAAGAGGAGCACACCCTGCCAGCGGTAGAATTTCTTTCCGATGATCGTCGGCACCGTGGCGAGGAGCGTCACGAGGAGCGCGACGGGAAAGTCGAGGTAAATATTCTGTGCCGAGACGGGGAGCTTTCCGCCGTAGACGAAAGAGCAGACCGCGAGGATCAGCGTGGTGTCGATGACATTTGCACCGATGACATTGCCGACCGACATGGACGCCTGCTTTTTGATGACCGAGGAGATCGCGGTCACGAGCTCGGGCAGAGAAGTGCCGACAGCGACGATCGTCACGCCGATGATTGCCTCCGACACGCCCCACGAGGCGGCGATTTTGCTGGCATTGTTGACAAGAAGCTGTGAGCCGCCGACGATCGCCGCGGCGCCGACCACGACGCGCAGAATGTTCATCGTCACGGATTTTTTTGTGATCTCGGGACGCTCGTCCTCTGCCGCGACGCCTCCTTCGAGAGACTGGTTCTTCTTCGCGGAGCGGATATTTTCGGCGATATAGAGTGCAAAGATCAGGAGCAGTACGACGGCGCCCCAGATCGAGAGGGAGCCGCCGAGAGAGAAGCAGAAGAGCGCGACGATCGCCGCGGTGAGAAACGCCGCCTTCGGCGTAAAGTCGCGGCGCCCGACCGCGATCGGTAGGAAGATCATACTGATCGCGAGGATCATCGCGGTGTTGCAGATGACGGAGCCGATGCCGTTGCCGATCGCCATGCCGACCTTGTCCTGCGAGGCGGCGATGGCGTCGGCACCTCCGGCGGTGAGAATCCCGTGCCCCTCAATGGCGGCGATGGTGGAGACGATGATCTCCGGCAGGGTGGTGGCAAGACTGATGACGGTCGCGCCGATAATAAATTTCGGGATCTTCGTGACCTCCGCGACCCATACTGCGCCGTCGACGAACCAGTCGCCTCCCTTGACAATCAGGACGACCCCGACGACGAACAAAAGATACATGAGAACGGTTTCCATAAACTTTTCCTCCCAAAATAAAAAAGTGTATGGCACGCGGTCATACACGAAAAAAAGACCGCATGCACAAAGTAATGTGCATGAGTCTCATCAATCAAGATACACCGGGCGGTCACCCGCCGGGATGTCGGCATATCACGCAGGGCGTCGATTACTCCCTCAAGCCTACCTATTATAACACGGAAGGAACGAAATGTCAAGAGAAAATCCGACAATTTCGCCGGAAGGGGGCACGGAGATGCGTGCGCCCCTTCCGGTGGGAATTTATCCTTCAAGTGCGTGGCAGCGGGTGTCGATCAGTGCGCAAAGCGCCTTTTTTCTCTCTTCCGACAAAAGGGAAGCACGGCAATGCGCGCAGTATATGTCTTTCATGGAAACGATCTTGTCAAGCATTTTGCGGGCGGATTTCGGATTCAGACCGCAGTTTTCGGCTAAGGCGAGAAAGTCGCCGCGACGGAGATTGCGGTTCTTGCCGTTCAGCGTGAGCGCCATCTGATCTTTATCGGCGGGCAGGATGATGTTGACCGGTAGCATGTCGTAGGCTTCGGACAGACGGTAAATGCCGCTTGCGGGTGCGGTTTCGATCAGAGAAAAGTTTTTGAGGTGCATGTCCGAGTTGCCGACGGCAAAGGAAAACACCACCCGCAAGAAGAATTCGCTCATGTCAAGACCGGGATTTTCGGTATACTCCCTGACAATCTTTCCGCACCGCTCATAGGATGACTTATATTTGTCTGCCGTAATCCGCAGATCCAACTGGCAAAAATCCTCCATGGCGATCTTTTCACCTTCTGCCGTCCGGTCGATGCGCTTTGTGATATAGGCAAGCTCGGCGCCTTCCCCTACCTTGATCAGCGAGAAGGGAACGGTTCTGATACCTGTGGCTTTCGCCATTTGCATGACGAGATATTCTGCCTCGGGAAGGGCGGGGTAGTCGGCGGTCTGCGGCTTGAGAATATACCCCGCAGGATAGCCGACGAGCGTCAGCCGCACCTTGTCATTTTTTTCGTCTGACAGATGAAGCGACAGCTTTTTCTGCACACCGGGGACGGTGAATCCGCGACGGGTGCACTCGCTTGCGAGACTCTCCATCGTATCGGCGGACAGGTTCAGCTCCGGCAGTTCTTTTGTGCCAAAAAAGTGTCTGATACATGTATAATGCCAACCGTTCTTTACTTCTTCCGGACTTGCGCTGACTTTGAACGGCTTCCCGCAACAAAGACAATTCATTTTTCTGCCTCCCGCACCGATACGGCGCCGATCGCGTCGCGGCAGGCGACGAGCAGCAGACCGAAACGATCCTTCGGATCGAGCTTCCAGTTCTGCGTCACAAGATCCAATAACCATCCCTCCGGGATCAATCCGTCAAAGAAGGCGAAAAGTGTTTTGGAGGTGTAAGCCTCTTCCCGCTTCGGCAGAGTCAGGCTGACCGCAGGAGCTGAGGGGTCGGCGAGGTAATCGGACGCATAGACGAACCGGTAGCCCTCGTCGGTTTCTGACAGTGTCCCGGCGAGGCGTTCACGCACGAAAATCTGCGCGGTGCGGTATTTCGATTCCATCAGTCTTCCTCCTTTTCGCCGTCGGACTTTCTGCCGGGGATCGCAACTGCGCCGAACATGGAGAGTGCCTGATTTACCTTGTCCATTCTGACTGTTTCCTTTCCCTGTTCCAGTTCTCTGACAAAGCGAAGTCCAAGCCCCGATCGGATCGCAAATTCCTCTTGCGTGAGTCCTGCTTCTTTCCTTTTTTGTTTGATAAATCGTGCAATGCTGTTCATAACACCAAGATTATACACCCTAACGGGTATATTGTCAAGTGATTTTGCTTAATTTATACCCTAAAAGGTATAATATAAATTTATTTTTTTGATATTATACCCGATCGGGGCGAATATATGCGATGAACATAGCAAGAGAATTTCGCTTTTTGCTTGGTATTTTTGCTGTAAAGTAAAGAACACCGCGCAGGGAAAAATATGCCTTGCGCAGTGTTCTTAAAGTATAAAATGCAAAGTTTGCTTTTCAAAAACAGAGAAAATTCCGCAAAAATCAGCGTTTTGCCATTTTTTATTCTTTGCCGATCACTTCGCAGTCGCCGAGGATCTCCGGTTTGTTTTTCATGGAGTCTGCCTCGGTGAGCGTGCGGATCACGCGGCAGGGGTTCCCTGCGGCAAAGCTGTGGGCGGGGATCGGGTGCGTGACGACACTGCCCGCGCCGATGACGCACTCTTCACCGATGGTGACGCCGGGGAGGATCGTCACATTCGCGCAGATCCAGCAGCCTCGCCCGATGACGACGGGCTTTGCGTAGCAGAGGCGGCGCTCACTGCCGTCGGGACAGCGGAGCGCTTTGCGCTCGTCGAAGAGCATCGGGTGGATCGGCGTGACGATCGTCACATTCGGACCGAAATCGCAATTGTCCCCGATCATAACCATTCCGTCATCCTGGGAGGTGAAGTTGAAATTGAAAAAGGTATTCTTCCCGATTCTGGTGTGCACTCCGTAATGAAAGCGGATCGGCCCGTTGAATGAGACGCCCTCATTTAATTCTCCGAGCAGCTCGGATAACACCGCCCGTCGCTCCTCCGTCTGATCTTCGGTCAGAAGATTGTACTTCTGATTTAGCGCGTGCGCGCGCTTTTTGACTTCGACTCTCCATCCTTCCCCGGGGAAGAACATCTCACCGTTTTGATTGTTCAGCATAAGAAACCTCCTGATTTTTTAGCTATGTATGCTTTTTGCATGGATATGCGTTTTCTGAAAGGCTTCGGAGATGTTTTCACACATGAAAATCATTCCCAAAGCTCGCCGTACTTTGCTCCTTTGCTTGCATTGCATTTGCTGCAAAGCACCCGTAAATTTGACGGAACGGATTTTCCGCCTTTCGAGACGGGAACAATATGGTCAATTTGCAACCCGATTTCGTCCGGCATATACTTTCCGCAAAACTGACAGGTATAATGATCGCGCTTCATGATTTGTTCGCGCAAGGCTCTTGTCATCAGCCGCCGTTGATTCGTGCTGTGGTAGTCCTTCAGCGTCGCCGCATATCCGATTTTTTCCAATTGAGCGTGACGGTCTGCCAGCCAGATCCAAGAGACGGCAAAAGTGGAAGAGGGAACGGCGACATCATAAGAAGTCCTGACATAGTTTCTCTGCATATAGCGCTTCTGATTGCGAAGCGCTTGAAAGCGATAGGCGTGCAGATCGTCTTCTGTTTCATACAGTTGCCGTGCGCGGAGTCCTTTCAGAAGCGAGCGACGGACGGTTCTGCGCGCATTTTCTTTCCATCGCTGTATGTCTTCTTCGTGTGACTGGAGGAATATCCAGTTGACTTTGTCGCATAAAAACTCGTCAATATAATTTTTGATGTCCACATTGCGCTTGTTTGAAACATCGAACGATTGCCGAAAATAGGGATAGGAAAATGGGTTTGCGAGAATTTTACGGATGATAACGATTGCAAAAATAATAGCTGCAATTGAAGAAATTGCGATGATAATGAGAGTCGTAGTGTCCAACTTTTGAGCTCCTTTTCTGATCCTTGTCAAAGTGTTTCGCCGGCGTCGGATGCGGTTATTCCGACGCCGACAGCTTTTTGATTTCAGTTGTTCGTTTTTTTCGTCGCAAAGAGCTTGAACGCGCCTTCCGACATGACATAGACGGTATTCTCGCGGGGCGTGCCGTGCGCGGAGACAAAGATCCCTTCATCCAGTCCCACGATGACGCCCGGCTTTCCGCGGAAGAGGACAATCCGCGTCTCGTCTTTTGCGGGTTTCGGGCGGAGAAATATAGTCTCGACCTGCGAGGGTCCGCACATCGAGCCGAAGGGGTAGTACTGAATCCAATAGATCGTTTCGTCCTCGCGGCACTCGATACGCGTCGCTTTGGTCGTTCGCTTTTTCGAGACATAGACCGTGTAACGGCGGTTTCTGTGCTCAAACGATACGATCCTGACCTCTTCCTCCTCGCCGACCACCTTTCCGCAGGTGCGGTAGGCGTCGTAGAGCGAGAGCTTCTCTTCGCTCACACATTCGCAGATGTCGCCGATGTCACACCCGAGCGCTTCGCAGATGCGGAGCAGGGTATCCGTCGTGACGGTGTCCCCCTGTACGAGCTTTGCGATCACGCGGGAGCTGATACCCGTCGTCTCCATGAGATCGGCTTTCGTCATCTTTTTATCGACGAGCAGTTTCCAGAGCTTGTTGTATTCCATGACCATAGAAAGTACCTCCTTCCGATATCAGTATAGCAGATTCTTTCCTTTTTGTCAACGATTATTTTACGATAGTAAAAGAATTTTTGCAAAATACGCACAAAGGGAAGGGGCGAAACGGCGCTGTCTTCTCTCGTCGCGGGAAGGCGGGCGCTTCGGTAAAAGAAAAAGGCTGTCTGTGCGACAGCCTCTTTTCGCCTTGCGGCGGGATTATTTCAGTGCCTTTCCGTCATGGAAGGCGGCGCCGACGGTGTCACCGAGGACAACATAAGCGTTGTTGAAGGGATCGAAGGTGATCGGCTTTGCCTTCTTCACATCGACCTTGCCGTCCGTGAGGACGCGCTCGTCGACGCTGACATTCACGATCTCACCGACCATGCGGCAGCTCTCGGGATCGTAGCTCTTCAGACGACATTCGAGAGCGACGGGAAGCTCTTCGATCAGCGGAGCATCGACGAACTCGGATTTTACCGTATGGAATCCGGCGCGCTCCAGTTTGTTTTTTTCACTGTTGCCCGAGACAAGCCCGACATAGTCGCATGCCGCGACATGATCGGCGTCCGCCATCGAGACGGTGAACGCGCCGCGCGCGAGAATATCCTTTGTGGTTTTATGCCCGGCACTGATACACATGGAAAGCTCGTTTTCCTCGCTGATGCCGCCCCACGCGGCATTCATGGCGTTCGCCTTTCCGTCCTCGCCGTAAGCGGCAAGGATAAACACCGGTTGCGGATAACAGTAAGCCTTCGCTCCGAAATTCTTTCTCATCATAATCTCCCTTCCGCCGCCAAAGGCGGCATAAAAACAATATAAAATTCTTCCGAAAACGGGGAGGATCCCGACTTGAGGAATCCTCGTCCTGCCCGCCGAACCGACGCCCATCGCCTTCTCCTGTGGGAGAAGGGGGACCGCGAAGCGGTGGATGAGGAGCATATGCGTACCTTGCAACGGAACCTCACCAAAGAGGATAAGACACCTCATCCGTCAGCCCTTGGCTGACACCTTGTCCCACCGGAGAAGGCAAGGAACACGAGCGGCGGATCGCTTCTTTGAGCGGTGCTGATTTCGTAACTCTCGATCTGTAACATTCCGCCTCGCGGAGCGAGATTTTACCCGACGGAGTTGGATTTCGCTGCGGATCATCCCCTGACAATCCGCCCCGAACTGTCGCAGTCAGCGCAGAACGAAAAAGCACTTTAATAAAAGTAATAATCCGCAGAATTTTCACCTCAGCAGATGCTCGCCCGCTTCTTGTACGCGACGGTCCGAAAAGTTAACGGTTGAAAAACTTCTTAAAGAATGCTCCCGTCTTCCTGTTGTTCGTCTCTCCGAGAGAGGACGCGAAGGAGCGGAGCAGGTTCTTCTGTTCGGCATTCAGATTCTGCGGGGTATCGACGACAACCGTGAAGATCAGGTCGCCGCGGCGCTTGGTGTTGATGTCCTGGATTCCCTTACCGCGCAGAGTGAAGCGGGTGCCCGTCTGCGTGCCTTCGGGGATCGTGTACTTTTCTGTGGCTTTCGCCTTGTCGGGGGAGAGCACGGGGACATTGATCTCCGCACCGAGCGCCGCCTCGGCGAAGGTGATCGGAATGTCGCAATACAGCGTGTTGCCGTCCCGCTCAAAGAGCGAATGGGGCTTGACCTGCACTTCGATAATCAGATCGCCGTTTGCGCCTCCGTTCCGCCCGGCGGAGCCTTCGCGGCGGAGAATGATTCTCTGCATCGAGTCGATACCGGCGGGAATGTTGACCTCCAGCTTTTTGTTGACCTTGATGTAGCCCTTGCCGTTGCAGTTTTTGCACGGGGTCTTGACGATCTTACCCGTTCCGCGGCAGGCGGAGCAGGCGCGCTGGGACTGCATATAGCCGAGCATGGTCTGCTGCTGCACCGTCACGCGACCCGTGCCGTGGCAGACCGAGCAGGTCTCGGGCTTCGTGCCCTTTGCCGCGCCGGTCGCGCCGCAGTCGGGGCATGCCTCAATGCGTGCGAAGCTGACTTCCTTTTTACAGCCGAACGCCGCCTCTTCAAAGGTGATGGTGATCCGCGTCGCCACATCGTCGCCGTCTATGGGCGTGTTGGCACGCGAGCGGGAGGAGCCGCCTCCGCCGCCACCGCCGAAGAAGGAGGAGAAGATATCGCCGAAGTCGAATCCGCCGTCAAACCCGCCGAATCCGCCGGCTCCCGCCCCTGCCGAGGGGTCGAACGCCGCGTGACCGTACTGGTCGTACTTCGCCCGTTTGTCCGCGTCGGAGAGGACATCGTAGGCTTCGTTCACCTCTTTGAACTTCGCCTCCGCCGCCTTGTCACCGGGGTTCATATCCGGGTGGTATTTTTTCGCCAGGGTGCGGTATGCTTTTTTGATTTCGTCCGCGCTCGCGTCCTTTGAGACGCCGAGGACTTCATAATAGTCGCGTTTGCTGTCTGCCATATCTCTTCATATCCTTTAGGGTGGATTTCTCGGATATACCCGTCTCCCGACAAAGCGGAAGACGGGTATATCTGCTATTTTGCAAACATGAGTTGCTTTTTGAATTATTTCGTCTTGTCTTCGTAGTCCGCGCCGTAGTAGTTGCCGTTTTCATCGGTACCACCCTGCGCACCGCTCTGACCGCCCTGCGCGTTCTTTTCCGCCTCTTCCTTGTAGATCTTCTCCGCAATGGGATAGAAGGCTTTCTGGAGCGCCTCGGTATCCGCCTTGATGGCGTCGGTGTCGCCGCCCTTGATGGTTTCCTTCAGTTTGGCGATGGCGTCATTGACGGGAGCCTTGTCGGCATCGGTCAGCTTGTCGCCGAGATCGGTCATGCTCTTCTCGGTCTGGAAGATCATGTTCTCCGCGTTGTTCTTGACTTCGACGGCTTCCTTCTGCTTCTTGTCCTCGGCAGCGAACTTCTCCGCCTCGTGGACTGCCTTTTCGATGTCTTCCTTCGACATGTTGGTCGAGGAGGTGATGGTGATATGCTGTTCCTTGCCGGTGCCCTTATCCTTCGCGCTGACATTCACGATGCCGTTCGCGTCGATATCGAAGGTGACTTCGATCTGAGGAACACCGCGGGGAGCGGCGGGGATACCGTCAAGGACGAATCTGCCGAGGGTCGTGTTGCCCGCAGCCATCTCACGCTCGCCCTGGAGGACATGGATCTCAACCGAGGTCTGACCGTCCGCGGCGGTGGAGTACACCTGGCTCTTCTTGACGGGAATGGTAGTGTTACGGTCGATGATCTTGTTGAAGACACCGCCGAGCGTCTCAATACCGAGCGACAGAGGAGTGACATCGAGAAGAAGGACATCCTTGACATCGCCGCCGAGCACACCGCCCTGAATCGCGGCGCCGATCGCCACGCACTCATCGGGGTTGATGCCCTTGAAGGGCTCTTTGCCCATGAACTTCTTGACCGCTTCCTGCACGGCGGGGATTCTCGTCGAACCGCCGACAAGGAGAACCTTCGATACATCGGAGGGAGTCAGACCCGCATCGGAAAGAACCTTCTTCGTCGGGCCCATCGTCGCTTCGACAAGGTCGTGGGTCAGTTCATCGAATTTTGCACGGGTGAGCGTTGCTTCAAAGTGCTTCGGTCCCGTCGCATCTGCGGTGATGAAGGGAAGAGAGATCTGCGTGCTCATGACGCCGGACAGCTCGATCTTCGCCTTTTCCGCGGCGTCCTTCAGTCTCTGAAGCGCCATCTTATCCTTGCGGAGGTCGATGCCGCCGTTCTCTTTGGCGAAGGTGTCCGCCATCCAGTTGATGACGCGCTCGTCGAAGTCGTCGCCGCCGAGACGGTTGTTGCCCGCGGTGGCAAGCACCTCGAAGACACCGTCCGAGATATCGAGCAGCGAGACATCGAAAGTACCGCCGCCGAGGTCGAAGACCATGATCTTCTGAGATTCCTCTTTGTCCATGCCGTAGGCGAGAGCCGCCGCGGTGGGCTCGTTGATAATACGCTTGACATCAAGACCCGCGATCTTACCCGCGTCCTTGGTCGCCTGACGTTGTGCGTCGGTGAAGTAGGCGGGGACGGTGATGACCGCCTCGGTCACGGTGGTGCCGAGATAAGCCTCGGCGTCTGCCTTCAGTTTCTGAAGGATCATAGCGGAGATTTCCTGGGGAGTGTAGGACTTGCCGTCGATTTCTACCTTATAGTCGGTACCCATCTGTCTTTTGATGGAGCTGACCGTGCGGTCGGGGTTGGTCACTGCCTGACGCTTTGCCACCTGACCGACGAGACGCTCGCCGTTCTTCGCAAAAGCGACGACAGAGGGCGTGGTTCTCGCGCCTTCGGGGTTCGTGATAACGATCGGTTCGCCGCCTTCAAAGACAGCGACGCAGGAGTTGGTCGTACCAAGGTCAATACCGATAATTTTTCCCATAATTCTTACCTCCGGGAGCTTGAAACTCCCTAAACTATATATTCACTAAATTTTTAACAGGTTTAATTTGCGGTTTTCACCGCGGCGAAACGGATGATCCGCTTGCCTTTTCTGTATCCCTTCTGGAATACCTCGACGATCTCGCCTTCCTTGGCGTTCTCGTCTTCCGTGTGCATCACGGCGTTGTGAAGGGTGGGATCGAAGGTGTCTCCGGGCACGCCGAATTCTTCGATTCCGAGCTTTCCGAGTGCGGCGGCGACCGACTTTGCGGTCATCTGCACGCCCTCTTTGACTTTCTCGCCGTCATCGTACTGTGCCGCGCGCTCGAGATTGTCGATCACGGGGAGCAGAGAGGCGAGGGTGTCGGAGACGGCGGCATCATAGATGCCTTCCTTCTCCTCGCGGGAGCGCCGGCGGAAGTTGTCGTATTCCGCCGCCATGCGGAGGAACCGATCGTCCTTTTCCTTGATTTCGCCCTTCAGCCGTTCGATCTCCTTTTTGAGGGAATCCTCCGGGCTTTCTGCCGCCTCTTCGGTCACGGTGACCTCCTCGGCGAGCTCTTCGGCGAAATCGTCTTCACCGGCGGTCGCCGGTGTCTTCTCTGTATCGTTCACTTTTTGTCAGAGTTCCTTTCCGTTTTGATTTGTACTCTCACGCGGGGGCGGGAGTCCGCGCTCGTCCGAGGGACCGAACACCTGTTCGATCCCCGCCGCGAGGCGGTTGATCGTGTCGATCGCTTTGGAGTAGTTCATTCGCTTCGGTCCGATGACACCGACCGAAATCTTCTTGCCACCGACTCTTACATCGCGGTAGATCAGGGTCGTGTCGCTCATCGCGTCGGATTCGTTCTCCGCACCGATGACCACATGGATGTTTCCTTCCGTGTCCTTGGCGTGCGCCGCGATCAGGTCGAGCAGGGGATCCTTCTCTTCGATGATCTGGAGAAGCTCACGGAGCCTTGTGACATCGGAATATTCGGGATACTGGAGGAGCTTGTTGACGCCGTCCACCTTGACATCGGCGGTGTCGATCTCGTTCATCGTCTCGTAGATGAGCTTGATGACCGGGTGTACCATTGCACTCGCCGATCCCATCAGCTGCTCGAGCTTCGAGATCACCGACATCGAGAGACCGTCGCTTGTCAGATTGACAAGGTAGATGTTCGCGACTTCGGTAAACCGCTTTAAGTCATCGGGCAGAAGGGAGAAGGAGAGACAGACCGTCTTGGTCTTCACAATCCCGGAGGCGAACATCATCACAAGGAGAAATTCTCTCGGGGAGATGTAGACCGCCTCGATCTTCGAGAGTCTGACATTGCCGCTCCCCGCCTTGAAGGCGATGCCGGTATAATCGGTGAACGCTGTCGCGAGTCTCGAGACTTCGGAGAGGATCTCGTCCATCTCGGTCAGCTTGTAGCGGAGTTTTTCGCTCATCTCACCGATCTCGGCGCGCGTGTTGCTGTACTGGCGCACCAGAGAATCGACATAGAAACGGTAGCCGAGCTCGGAGGGCACGCGCCCCGCCGAGGTGTGCGGCTGGATCAGATATCCCATTTCCTCAAGATCAGCCATCTCGTTGCGAATGGTCGCGGGGGAACAAGAGATCTGCACATCGTTTGCGAGATATTTGGAACCGACGGGTTCACCGTGGGAAATATGAGCGTCCACGAT
>CALAFS010000074.1 GCA_937892405.1 uncultured Clostridia bacterium | reverse complement strand
ATTGCAACACTGTCCTTGAAGCCTGCGAGCGTCCCATGCTCTGCAAGATAATCGTTTATCATGCTCTGCAGTGATGCAGAGACGAGGAAATACTGCTGGGTCAGACGAAGGAGCTTCCCTTCATCGTAATCGTCCGGCGGATAGAGCTGTTTCGTGATGATCTCGGCATTGTCGTGATCGGAGAGCTTCTTGACATAGGAGCTTTGCGAGGACTGGAAGTTGACGAGCGTCGAATACGGCTGTCTTGCGCGCCAAAGGCGAATGGTGTTCATCGCATTCGTTGTCGTGCCGGGAATCAGCATATCGTACGGCACCGCTTTGACCTCATCGTAATCGGTGTAGGTAATGCGAAGCTCGCCGTTTTCCCACTTCTCCTCCACCTTCCCGCCGAAGCGGACGGAGAGACTCTTTTCCGTGCGGGGGACAAGCCACGCACCGCCGTTCGGGATCCACTCGTCGGGCAGTTCGACCTGCTCGCCGTCGACGATCTTCTGACGGAAGAGTCCGTTCTCATAAAGGAGCGAATATCCGTTCGCGGCGTAGTCGAGTGCAGAGAGCGAATCCATAAAGCAGGCGGCAAGTCTGCCGAGTCCACCGTTGCCGAGTCCGGGGTCAACCTCGCAGGCAAAAATCTTTTCAAACGAGGTGCCGTATTCGCCGAGGAGTTTACAGAGCTCGGGATAAATCCCGAGGTTCATCGCGTAGTTCTTCATAGAGCGTCCGACAAGGAACTCCATGCAGAGATAGCAGACACGCTTCCCTTCCGTGGCACGGATCCGCTTCTTAAACTCGGTGCGATAGTCGAGCATGATGTCCTTCATCGCGTAGACGACGGCATGATACATCTGCTCGTCGGTCGCGTCCTCCGGCTTGGAAATGCCGCGGGTCGCGAGTTTTTCCTCAATGCGTTCTTTCAGCTCGTTTTTGGTGAATTTCTTCTTTGTGTCTTTCAGACGGGAATTTGATTTGATCATCTGTTTTCTGTTTCCTACCAGTTTGTGATATTTTGATACAGCGATATATATTTCTTCGCCGATTTATCCCATGAGAAATCGGAATCTTTTGCCGCGAGGCGCAGAGGCTCCCACACGGATTTATCCCGATAGAGTTCGAGCGCCCACTTCAGGGTGAAGAGAAGCTCATGTGCATTGAAATTGTTGAAGGTAAAGCCGTTCGCCCCATCCGAACCGTAAGGCTTGATGGAATCGAACAGCCCGCCGACGGCGCGCACAAGCGGCACGGTGCCGTAGGAACAGGCGATCATCTGCGCGAGTCCGCAGGGTTCGCTCTTTGACGGCATCAGGAAAATATCCGCCGCGGCGTACATTTTCTTTGAGAGGTCGCGGTCAAAGCGGATCAGGGCACGCATATTCGCATGGCGGGAGGCAACGGCGGAGAACGCCGTCTCATACATCGCCTCACCGGTACCGAGAATGGCAAACTGCACCTTCTCGCCGAGAAGCTCGTCAAGGATACGGAGAACAAGCTCCACACCCTTGCCCGCGGTGAGGCGCGTAATCATGACGACGAGAGGAGTGTCCGGCTCTTCGGCAAGTCCGAGCTCGCGCTGAAGCGCCGCCTTGTTCGCTCTCTTCCCTGCGTCAAGATCGTCTCTGCCGTAGGGGGTGTAGATTCCGCCGCCCCGTTCGGGTGAGAAAACGGAATAGTCGATGCCGTTGATGACACCGCACATCTTATCCGATACTCTCGCGATGATATCGGCAAGTCCGAAGGCGAAGAAATCATGCCGAAGCTCGCACGCGTAGTTCGGGCTGACGGTGGAGATATAGTCCGAGACGGTCAGCGCGCCCTTCATCAGGTTGATGCACCCTCCGTACTCTACAATATGATAATACTTCGCGTCGAGTGCGAAAATATCGCCGAGAATGTAGGGATCAAACTTTCCCTGATACTCAATATTATGGATCGTAAAGACGGTGCGTATGCGGCGGAGCGCCTCGATATGCGCATATTCCGTCTTCAGATAGATGACAGCCATCGCGGTCTGCCAGTCGTTCGCATGGAGGACATCGGGAATGTCACCCGTCGCAAGCATGAATTCGATCGCCGCCATCGAGAAGAACGCAAAACGCTCTCCGTCGTCCGGCTCTCCGTAAAGCTTCTGCCGGTTAAAATAATAGTGATTCTCGATGAAATGGTAGAGGACGCCGCCCTCGGTGAGAGAAAAGACGCTCGCACCGGTCTGACGCCAGCCGTAGGAAAAACGGATATCCGCCTCCTTCGTCAGGCGCTTACGGTATTCCTCTTTCATACTGCCGTAAAGAGGAAGGATGACCTCGGTCTGCACTTCTCCCTTCCCGCTCTCGGCAACGGCGCGCGGCAGGGCGCCTATAACATCGCCGAGTCCGCCGCTCGCCGCGAAGGGTGCACCTTCGCTCGCGATATAGATGACTTTCATGAAATCTTCCCCCGCGTTTCTTATTTTTAGACTTTTCTGTTTTTCTGAATGTAGAAGGGCATGTTCTCGTGACCGGAAAGGGTCACGCCGTCGGTGATCTGGACATCCTTGTCCGCGACGATACAATTGAGCGTTGCCCCCTCGCCGACCGATGTGCCGCGGAAGAGCACGCAGTTCGAGACTACGGCGCCCTTTGCGACCTTTACACCGCGGAAGAGAACCGAGTTGATGACAGTACCCTCAATCTCGCAGTCGTCTGCGATCATGGAATCCGCGATTTCGGCACCCGGGTGGTAGACCGTAGGGGTCGAGTTGTGCACCTTGGTAAAGATCGGCGCATCTTTTTTCCAGAGGAGTTCCTCTCTCGCCTTCTCGTTTTTCGCAAGATCGACGGAGCAACGGAAATAATCAAGGAAGCTCGACACCGACGCCACATAGCCGCCGAAGGAATAGGTGCGGTAGTTCGCGTACTTATAGCCGCGGAGCATCATCTCTGTCAGGCTCTCGATACCCGCCGCCTCGGCGTCGGCGATCAGCTTACGCAGATAGTTTGTCTTCATGACAAAGATATTGAGCGAAAGCTCGGGCACGCGCTCGGAGTAGCTGTCCGAGAGCGCCATATCCGCAATCTTACCGGCAACCGTCGAGACCATGAGCTGCGGGTGCTTTGCCGTATAATCGGGGGCAAGGGTCTTTGTGACGAAGGTGATATCCGCCGCCGATTTTTCATGCGCGGCGATCACATCGGAGAAGTTGATATTGAGAACACTGTCGGAGTCCATGAGAATAACGGTATCCTCTTTGAATTCCGATATGTACTCTTTCATATTTTTCAGAGCCTCCATGTGATGCGAATACAGCTTCGCGGTCGGGGTGCGGGAGGTCTGATAGGGCGAGATGACATTGATACCGCCGACACGACGGGCAAGATCCCAGTCCTTACCGCTTCCGATGTGGTCAAGAAGAGAGCGGTAGTTATAGTTTGCGATGATGTTGATATGCGTAATGTTGGCGTTGATCAGATTGGAAAGGCAGAAGTCGATCAGACGGTACCGACAGCCGAAAGGAATGGCGGCAACCGTTCTGTCACTTGTCAGCTTGGAAAGTGTATTGTTGTTCAGGTTGGAAAATACGATTCCGACAGCACTGGTTCTCATGTTCTTCCCTCCTTATCGCCGATCGGCACCGGCGTGCACCGTAGTGCCTTTCGCGATGACGGTGATATTGTCTTTTCCGTTCCCCTCTTTTCCGACGACGGCGCCTTCCGCAACCGTGGAGTCGGAGTCGATGATGGCGGTATATACCTTTGCGCCGCGGGAAACCGTGACATCGCTCATAATGACCGAGTCGTAGACCTCCGCCCCTTCTTCTACGGTAACGCCGCCCGAGAGAATGGAATTCTGCACCTTGCCGTAGATGCGGCAACCGGAGGAAATCATGGCATTGGAGATCTCCGCCCCTTTCGCAATCCACTGCGGCGGGCGGGCGGTATTTCTCGAGAAAATCCGGAAATCCTTATCCGAGAGATCGAGGGTAGGATGTTCACCGATCAGATCCATGTTGGACTCCCAGAGAGAAACGATCGTACCGACATCCTTCCAATACCCGGAGAACGGGTAGGCGTAGAGCTTTTCCCCGTTGGCAAGCAGGTTCGGAATGACATTCTTACCGAAGTCGTTCGATGACTTCGCATCCGCCTCGTCGATCTCAAGATATTCGATCAGCGTCTTCGTATTGAAGATGTAAATTCCCATAGACGCCTGATTGTTCTTCGGCACCTTCGGCTTCTCTTCAAACTCGTAAATCGTACCGTCGGCGCGCGTGTTGCAGATGCCGAAGCGGCTCGCCTCCTCGATCGGCACCGTGATGGTCGCCACGGTGCAGGCGGCGCCGGTCTCCTTATGCTGTTTAAGCATGAGAGAGTAATCCATGCGGTAGATGTGGTCGCCCGAAAGGATCAGAACATAATCGGGATTATACTGTCTGATGAAATTCAGGTTCTGATAAATCGCGTTCGCAGTGCCTTTGTACCAGTCGGCGCCGTGTCCGCCCTGATACGGCGGGAGCACGGAAAGTCCGCCGCGGGAGAGGTCAAGGTCCCATGGCTCACCGTTTCCGATATACTCGTTGAGTGCGAGAGGCTGATACTGCGTCAGGACGCCCACCGTATCAATACCGGAATTGATACAGTTGGAGAGAGGAAAGTCGATGATGCGGTACTTGCCGCCGAAGGAGACCGCGGGTTTTGCCGTCTGCTTCGTCAGGTCGTAGAGGCGGGATCCCTGTCCGCCCGCCAGCAACATGGCGATGCATTCTTTTTTGCAAGACATAAAATACACCTTCCTGAAAATATTTTTGTCGGTCGTTACACCGTAAGTTCATCTTGGATACGGATTTTCTTCTTCCCGTTCTTCTCCCGCAGGACAACACCGGAGAATGCGGAAAGCGTGACGGTGGCAAAGACGCCGTCTTTTTCTTTTTTCACCCCGATCGTGCGGGCAAATTCCGGATCTGCATCCGTGTGGAAAAGACATTCCGGCGTGTAGGCGGCGCGGATCGGAATCGTGACCGTTTCACTGGCGCCGGAAAAACTGACAATGCAGATAAGAGAATTTCCCCGTCCGTCAAAGCGTCGGTAAGCGACAAGATTCTTTTCGCTCTCGTCGGCGAGAATCCACTCAAAGCCTTCGGGAGAAAAATCTCTTGCGTAAAGCTCGGGACGGGAAAGGTAAAAGCGGTTCAATGCCGCGACATAATCACGGAAGGAGCGGTGCATCGGATAATCGAGCATAAACCACTCGAGCGACGAGGCGAAATCCCACTCGCGGAACTGCGCAAATTCCGTTCCCATAAAGAGCATCTTCTTGCCGGGATAGGTCATCATCAGAAGAAGCGCGGCTCTCGCCTCACGGAACTTATCCTCATAGGAGCCGTACATCTTGTCCACAAAGGATCGCTTCCCGTGCACAACCTCGTCATGCGAGACGGGAAGAATATAGTTTTCCGAAAACGCGTACATGAGCGGGAAATTCAGCGCATTATGGTGATACTTCCGGTATACCGGATCCCGCGAGAGATACGCGTAAAAGTCGTTGGCAAAGCCCATGTTCCATTTAAGGCTGAAGCCAAGCCCGCCCTCCGCGACAGGGTGCGTCACCCCGGGAAACGCCGTGGACTCTTCCGCGATCATGAGCGCGTCCGGAAATTCTCCGAGAACCGCGGCATTCAGCTTTTGCAAAAAGGCGATTGCCTCGAGGTTTTCCCTGCCGCCCTTTACATTCGGAAACCACTCGCCAGGGAGGCGGTCGTAGTCGAGATAGAGCATGGACGCGACGGCGTCGACACGCAAGCCGTCAATGTGAAATTCTTTCAGAAAATAGCGGGCATTCGAGACAAGGAAGGACTGCACTTCTTCCCTTCCGAGATCGAAAAAACGCGTCCCCCACGAACGGGACTCCATGCGGTCATGTCCCTGATACTCGTAGAGCGGTCCTCCGTCAAACTCGTAAAGCCCCCACTCATCCTTCGGAAAGTGTGCGGGCACCCAATCGAGAAGGACGCCGATGCCGGCACGATGAAAGGCGTCGATCATGACGCGGAAATCGTCCGGTTCGCCGAAGCGGGAGGTCGGTGCGTAAAAACCGCAAACCTGATACCCCCACGAGCCATCAAACGGGTACTCGGCGAGAGGCAAAAACTCAACATGGGTATACCCCATGGATTTGACATAAGACGGGAGAATGTCCGCCATCTCACGGTAGGTATAATACCCGCCGTCCTCTTTTCTCATAAAGCTCGCGAGGTGCACCTCGTAAATATTCAGCGGTGAGGAGAGATATTCGTCGGAGGTCGGCAGAACGGCGGCGCGGCGGTGAGTGAGCCACGCGGCGTCTTCCCACTCGTAAGAAGACTCGCAGAAGATGATCGACGCGCCGTCGGCACCGCCTCTCGAAGAGACGGCATAGGGATCTCCTTTGTTATGGGAGACACCGTTTCTCGTAATGCGGAATTTATAAGCGGCGCGCTCCAGCGAATGATCGGCGGTATAGGAAAGCTCCCACACGCCGCGATCGGTGACACGCTCAAACGGAACGCCCTCGTCCCAGCCTGTGAAATCGGAGATCAGTGCGACACGATCGGCATTCGGTGCCCATGTGCGGAACACATAGCGGCGGGTGCCCTCCTCTGTGAATGTGAGGTGAACACCGAGATATTCATACGCGTGAAAGTTGGTTCCCTGATGAAAATAGTAGGCGGCAAGATCCTGCTGCTTTTGCATATTTTCGTTTCCTTTCGTTTTTCTTTCCGCCACGGGGCACCCATGAGCGTTTATGAATATTCTACCACACTTCCCTGTCGAAAAACCGTGCCGAATGCCATATATAATAAAAATATTTTTTCCTGTATTATTTTAACATTTTCCGCGGGATTTGTCAAGGGTGGTGAGGAATTTGAAAAAATATTGTGGTTTTGTACAAATTCAATGTATTTTCGTGGATTAACTCGCCGATATTCTGTATCACTTACACAAATACAGCGACTTTCGCCAGCGGAGAATCTCCCGTTTTGCGTGTTTTTTGTGATAGAAAAAACGGAAGGTGTAACGGATTTTCCGAAGGAGAGGTGAAAGAAGGCGTTCCACGAGAACGGAGAGAAGAAGTTTCGGCGGAAAAAAGGCGATCCGCAAAACAAAAAACAGCACGCGCAGGATACGGGAAAATCCCGCCGCGACGAGCCGCCTTGCTGGGATCCCGAGGCATTTCTCGGAAACGGCAAAGGAAACGAGGGTCACGGCAAGCATCGGAAGCCGGAAAACACCGTCAAGCGCAAGATAGGTCAGGAGAAGAAAAAAGATGCCGAAGAGCAAGGTAAAAACAAAGCCGCAGATCTCGCGACGGACACCGGAAAGTTCCTTTCCCGTCGCCGAGAGAAATACTGCCTCCCGCTCGGCTTTATCCCGCAGAAGCGCGCTTTTCCACGCGGCGGGAATCAGTGCGAGAAGCAGCCCGAGATCAGCAATGACACATCGAAGGCACTCATAAACCAACCCGGCGCAAAAACCGAAGGCAAGGTAGGCGAAAAGTGCTCCGACCGTCTCACGAAAGGTAAAGTACATCATCGGAAGAGCTTCCCGAAAAAGCCGCGCTTTTCTTCCCCACTGTCAAGATAAAAAATACCGTCGATCTTCCCCGTAACAAGAATTTTCCCGTCTCCTTTGGAGAGATCCTCGATTTTCAGATTGCTCCCCTCGACCGAAACGCCACCGGCGCGCGTGGCAAGCGTAAGGGCATCTTCGGTAAAGCTCTCCACATTCACGACGCCGTCAAGCTCCAGCACCGCTCGATCTTTCAGACACAGCGTCTGCGATATCCGTGCGTTCTCTTCCATATAAGACTCCTTTCGGGCGATAAAAAACGCCGATGCATATTTCCATAACGAAAATATGCATCGGCAAAAAAATTTATTCGTCCGATTCGGAAACCACCTCATACATTCCGACACTCTCCGCCTTCTTCGTCGTCTCCCGGATATCGAGAACACGGACGGTCAGCGTCTTCGTGCCGAACATGACGGTGATAAGATCCCCCGGTTTGACATCATAGGACGCCTTCGCGCGTCTGCCGTTCACCGTGATGCGGTCGGCATCACAGGCATCGTTCGCGACGGTGCGCCGTTTAATCAGGCGGGAAACCTTCAAATACTTGTCAAGGCGCATAGAATCAGCCGTTGACGGTATCTTTCAGAACCTTGGAAGCGGAGAACGCAGGCTTCTTGGACGCGGCGATCTTGATCGTCTCGCCGGTCGCAGGGTTGCGGCCTTCTCTCTCGGCGACATCTTTGACTTCAAAAGTGCCGAAACCGATCAGCTGAACCTTATCGCCCTCCTTCAGGGCGGCGATGATCGCATCAAAAGCTGCGTTGACAACCGTCTCGACATCTTTCTTCTTCACATCGGTCTCCTGTGCAATTACATTTACGAGGTCTGTCTTGTTCATGGGTGTAACTTCCTTTCTAAAAAGTTTTGTTCCATTATAGCAAGTTTTTACCGTAAATGCAAGCGTTATTCCTTCTTTTTTTCGGGTTTCGTTAAAAATTTCCGCTTATTTCACAAGAAGCTCAGCGCTTTTTTGTATATTTTGATAGTATTTTCAGCTTTTCGACACGGAAAGATCCGCCAAAATACGAAACAACAAGGTAGACGGACGCGCCGAGAAGGAGCGCAAAAATACTCGACAGTGCGGAAGATACGATACCTTCAAGCGCATGGGACAAAAGCAAAGTACCCGACGCCGCAAGCAAGGAAAAGAGCAACGGACGGAAAAACACCGAGAAAAGCGGCGCCACCGCACCTGTCTTCCGGTACAGAAGACAAAGAGAAAACACAAGACCGACACCGTAAGAAGCGACCGTGCCGATGGGCGCCCCGAGGATTCCGAAACGCTCGTTTCCGATGAGAAAATAACCGACGACGATCTTGACTGCCGCACCGATTCCCATGGAAAGAAGAGGTGCGCGCACAAAGCCTGCCGCCTCGAGTGTCGTATTCACCATCGTAAGGAGCGCCATAAACACCATAGCGGGCGCGAGTGCCGCAAGAAGAGGTGCCGCAACATGCGCGCTCTCCGCCGGAAAAAGCAGAGCGAGAATCGGCTCTCCGAACAGGGCGAGCATGACGGCGGCGGGTGTCGCAAGAAACGCCGCGATCTCAAGTGCAGACCGCGAGATCCCGAAAAACTCCTCCTTTTCTCCCACCGCAAAGCGCGCCGTCAGAAGAGGAAGTACGGCAACCGAAACTGGCGCAATCACTGTGGCAACCAGATTGAACATCGGCAGCGCCAGCGTCGTATAATTCCCGTAAAGCGCGGTTGCCTGCGCCTCATCATACCCGATGGCATAAAGGCGCTTCATAATCATGCCGAGATCCACGAGGGAGCAAAGACTCATCACCGCGGCACTGATCGTCACGGGAAGCGCCACATGAAAAAGTCGCGACAGGATTTTTCCCGTGCTTTCGGTTTTGCTATTCTGCCCTTCTTTTTCACATGATTTTTTTGAAATTTTAGATTTTGTCGAACAAGCAAGAACCAAAAAGCCGAACACGGAGCCGAGGGTGATACCGAAGATCGAAAATGCGGAAATCAATGGCAGAGGCATACCCCGCATTTTCGCGAGCATGGCAAAGAGAAGCCCGAACGCGAGTTTTCCGACACCGGATACCGTCTCCGAAAGCGCAATCGGAAAAAGGCGACTGTGCCCTGCGAGAATTCCGCGGATCACCCCGCCGAGAGCGATGAAAAAGATAGACGGGGCGATGGCGATCATCGTCGGCGCGGCATTGCGATTTCCGATCAGGACGGCAAGCGGCTTTGTCAAAAGAAGAAATGCCGCGGTAATCAGAATACCTCCGATAAGAAAAGTCCGCATGGCGACGCGGCGGATTTTCTCTTCCGTTTCGGAAAGTCCGCGCGCCGAACATTCCGCCGTCATGATGGAGATCGCTTTCGGAACACCGGCAGTCGCGAGAAGATAAAAAAACGAATACACCGTATAGGCGGAATTGAAATATCCCATGCCTTCGTCACCGAGGACACGGGCGAGCGGTATCTTGTAAATCAATCCGAGCACTTTGACAACGATCGCCGCCACCGTCAGGGATGCCGCACCGCCGAAAAATGCGGCGGCACCGCCCTTTTTATCTTCCGCAAGCGTCACTTTCATACTCTTTCCTTCCGTCTTTATATTAATAAAGGATCTACCAAAATATATTGGCAGATCCTTCTGTTTATTCCCTTTTATCGTCTTCGGACTTTCCGAAAAAGGCGAGCACCTTTTCACGGCGGGATACTATCCCGCGGGCGGGGTCGCCGTCGCGCAGAGCCGCGGCGTCGCGAAGATACTCATACGGATACTTCGGCTGAAAGATGCGCTCGATCTTCCCTTCTGCGGTCTGTCCGCCCTTCGGGGGGCGTTTCACAAGCTTTGTCACGGCACCGGCACCGATGGCAAAAATCGACTGTACTTCTTCCATCATGAAGACATTATAGAGTCCCTCGTGCCCTTCCAGGGCAAATCCCACATTTTCAAGATTGCCGACGGTATTTTTCTGTCGGTACATATAGTAGGGTTTATAACCCGCAAACTTTGTCTTCAGCTGTGCATAAGCAACACTCTTTGCCGCGTCGCCACCGGAGAGCGAGTAGATGTCGGTATGGTGCTTCAGAACATCCGCCGCCTTCTTCACACAGAAAGTATGTACGGTCAGATTGGTGGGAGCAAGCTCGATGATACGGTCAACCGTCTCGGAAAAGCTCTTGAAATCGTCACCCGGAAGACCGGCGATCAGATCGACATTGATGTCGCGGATTCCGCTCTCCTTGGCGATTTTATAGGCATGGTAGAAATCGGCGACGGTATGACGGCGTCCGATCTCGCGGAGAACATCGTCGTTCAGCGTCTGCGGATTGACACTGACGCGGGTAACGCCGAAACGCTTCGCCACGGCGAGTTTCTCTTCCGTGATGGTATCCGGGCGCCCCGCCTCCAGTGTGAACTCCGAAAGGTCGGCAGGATCGGTATTCTCCGCGATTTTCCCGAAGAGAATGGTCGGCGTGCCACCGCCGATATAAATCGTTCTGACCTTCATGCCGAGCTCTTTTACCGTACGGAAGGTATCGTCGATGTCATCGAGAAGTGCGTCGATGTAATCGTCAATCAGAGAAAGCAGTTTTTTGTTCGTGTAAGAGACAAAACTGCAATAGGCACAGCGCGACGGGCAGAACGGAATCGAAATATAGACCGAGCAACCGTCAGGCGGCACCCGCTTCAGAAGTTTCATCTCGTTCGATGCGACGGAGACGGCGAGCGCCGCCTTCTGCGGGTTCAGAAAGTATTCGTCACGCAGAATTCTCTTGCTTTTCAGAATACCGTTCCCGTCATAGAGAAGTCCGCTCGCGACCTTTGCCGGTCGGATCCCGGTCAGGATTCCCCACGGGGGAATATGTCCGAGCAGTTCCTTACCTGCGGTGAACATAGCGCGCCCGACCGCGATGGAAGCATGCGTCGCGATCGTAACCTGCTCGTCCGCCGCGACGGTCTCAACGCCCTCACTGACCTTATCGTTCAGATGAATTCTGACATAGGCGGTATAAGCGAGATCGCCGTCGGGATAGACGCTGACGAAAACCTCGGGGACATCTTCTCCCGGCACCTCATTTTCACCGAAGGTCGCACCCGGGAAAAAGACCATGCACAGCGTCTGGAGATAATACCGGTTGATCTCCCCTTCCACATGCAGTATCACAGGGCACCTCCGCTCCGTCGCCCTTTGTTTTTCAGGACGGCGGAATCCATCAGAATTGTCACGGGTCCGTCGGTCGTCATCTCGGTACGCATATCCGCACCGAAGCGGCCGGTGGCGGTAAAGCGCACGCGACGCGAAATTTCCGAGACGAAATGCTCATACAGAGCATTGGCTCTTTCCGGCGGAGCGGCAAGCAGATAGTTCGGACGGTTTCCGTGCGAATAATCGGCACAAAGCGTGAAGTTCGAGACAACGAGGACTTCACCGTCGATGTCAGTGACGGAAAGATTCATCTTCCCGCCTTCGTCCGAGAAAATACGGAGCTTTGCGATCTTCTCGGCAAGAAGCTCCGCGTCCTCTTCCGTATCGTCGGAGAAGACACCGAGCAAAAGATATAAGCCCGCCCCGACCTTGCCGGAGAGGACACCGTCGGCATATACCGCGGCGTTTTTGATTCGTTGGACAACGGTTGTCATAGCCGATTCCTTTGTGTTTATTTTTCCGGATTTCCGGGGACGGTACGCGACACACTGAGAACATGCGGGAGCTGACGAAGCCGCGAAACGATCGCCTCGAAGTGCCCGGTGTTCCGACACCCGATCACAAGGCTGACCGCCATGTTACCGTTTTTCTGTGCCTGCGTGTTGATCTGTGTGATGGAGACCTTCATCTCCGCGAGTGCCGTGGAAACCGCGGCAAGCACGCCGATCGCGTCCTCGACGATCAGATGAATGGACGCCTCGTAGGTTTCCGAAGAAGAGGAAGAGGTCTCCTCCTTCTCCCATTCCGCGCTGACCCAGCGGGAAAGGTTCTCCTCATTGCGTCTGCCGATGGCGACATTCGGGCAATCCGCCTTATGAACGGAAACGCCAAAGCCGCGGGTAATAAAGCCGACGATCTTATCGCCGGGAAGCGGGTTGCAACATTTTGCGAATTTGACCTGACAGCCGCGCTCGCCGTCGATGATGATGCCGCCCGTCGTGCGCAGACGGGAGGAGGCGGTGGTGAGTTTGATCTGTTTCAGCTCGTCTTCCTTGGTCGCGGCGGGTTCCGCCTCGGTATGGAGCTTGTCGATCTCCTCTTTGATTTTCGGCAAAAAGCGTTGCAAAGACAGGCCGCCGAAGCCGATGGTATTATAGAAATCGTCCGCCTCGTTGATGCCGACGCGCTTGGCAATAGAAGCGATGATCTCCGCTACCGCGGGATCGGAAAGAGATCTGCCCAGTTTTTTCAGTTCTTTTTCAACTTCCGCACGCCCAAGCGTGATATTTTCGGCGCGGCGTTCTTTCTTGAACCACTGACGGATCTTCGTGCGTGCCTGACCGGTCTTAACGATTTTCAGCCAGTCGCGGCTCGGTCCCTTGGACGCCGCCGAAGTGATGATCTCGATGATCTCGCCGTTCTGCGGCACCCTGTCGATCGGGACAATCACGCCATTGATCTTCGCACCCGTCATTTTGTTTCCGACCTCGGAATGGATCGCATAGGCGAAATCGATCACTGTCGCACCGAGCGGCAGAGAGATGACATCACCCTTCGGTGTGAAGACAAAGGTTTCGTCATGGAAAATATCCGTCTTGAATGAGCGTATGAACTCGTCCGGGTCG
>CALAFS010000073.1 GCA_937892405.1 uncultured Clostridia bacterium | reverse complement strand
CTTGACTACATCGAGCTGAACAGCCGTGTCTATGTCAATATCGGCGGTACTTACTCCGAATATATGGCAATCGACGAAGAGAGCGGCACTCTCCGCGAAGACTCCTCGAACGAATATGTCACCATTCTGCATATCTTCGCCGAAGCAGAATAAATGACTTTCCCGAAGTGATATGCCTCTCGGTGCCCGGCGTGATATGATTTTCACTCTCAAAACTGCCGAAGGCAATATCGCCCGGTGACAGGCGAATGTAACGGAAAGAGGCACTTGCCGCGGCAAGTGCCTTTTTCCGTCAGAGCCGACGGGAATCGCTCTCGCGCGGACTGCGCGCTCGGTCGATTCCCCTCTTTCTTTCACTTCTTACTTCTTCACTATTACTTCTTACTTCAAAATTCTCCGGGAGCGGGTTGAGTGAAAAGTGAAGAGTGGAGAAGTAAAAAGTAAAAATTCCCGGTCGCTTTGCTCCCGAGAATTTTTGGTGGAGCCGACGGGAATCGCTCTCGCGCGGACTGCGCGCTCGGTCAGGGTGCGCTCAGACAGGTCTCGCTGCGGCTCGGTCACACTCAGGCTCTGACAGCCCACCGGGCTGTCATTCAGTACCTTCGCGCCGCTTCGCTACCCCCGGACTGTCTTTCACTACGCACCCGTTCGATTCCCTGCATTTGATCGGAAAACAGCAGAGGGCACCCGCCTTGGGGTGCCCTCTGCTGTTTGGTGGAGCCGACGGGAATCGAACCCGTGTCCAAAAACCCGTTGATATGACTTTCTCCGCAGACAGTCACTCTTTTGAAATTTCCCCTCGGGGAGCGCCGGGTGACAGGCTCTCAGGTCGGGTAGCCCTTTTCTCCATGACCGACGCAAGGGCGAAGTATCGGTGCATGTTCACTACTCATTTGACGCACGGTCGGAGCCGTAGTCCTCTCCGACGGTACGGGCGGCATGAAAATGCCGCGACACGGCTTACGCCGCTACAGCAACTCTGTTGTTGTCGTTTATTATTTAAGTCGGACGGTTTTACGGGATCTTCCTGCCCGCTGCGCTTATCATACCGCAAAGTCCCTGTCGAAACCATTACGGCCCCATAAGAGGCGATTATGTCGCCTTTTTTATTATACCAAAATTTTGCCGAAATGTCAAGCGGGGACGAAAATCTTGCGAAAGAAGATTTCCGACAGGGTTCGCGCGGGCTTTGCCCGTCGGAAAATGACGGGTAGCGTCAGATTTTTTCTGTGTTTTCCGTCGCGGTGGCGCTCTGCTTTTTCTTCATTCTTCCCCAGTTGAAAAAGCCGTAGAGGTCATTGAGAAAGAAAATCACAAAGCAGACGACCATCGTCCACTCGGACGGATTTTCCAGTGCGGCGAGCGTCCAGAGGACGATCAGGACAAGATCGTTCGCCCCGTAGGCAAGCCCATAGAACGGAGAGCGCAGAAAGGTCAGCGACGCGGCGAAAAAGCTCGTCGTTACCGAAAGGGTGCTGACCTCGAGATTTGCCGTGCCGAGGGCGCGGAGGATAAAATAAAAGGCGGCGGTCACAAGGGCGGCAAGAAGAGAGAGGAGGAGAAAGCCGCGACCCGTGAGCTTCGCTACTTTCACCTCGCGATTCCCTTCTTCGTACGGGTGGCGATACCAGGCGATCGCCGCAAGCGCGGCGATCGGCGCCGACATGCCGAGGTAGGTAATCATCTCGCCGTAATACGCATAGCGATAAGAGGCGATCGAATAGAGCACGGCGAAGACCACGGTCAGAACCTGTCCGATCGGATCCCCCTTCGCCACGAAGATCAATGCCGTCACGCCGATCAGTGTCGCGGCAAAGGTGATGCCGTCCCGCTCTGCCGAAAGCAGAAAGGCGACCGTCACCGCGACAAGCGAGAATAGCCAAAGACAAAGCTCCGCAGGGCGGAAGGTGCGGCGGCGAGAATTTTTTTTTTCCGGTTGTTTCATTACTCTATTCCTCTTTTCGATTGGTATGTCCGTGACTTCCGAAAAAAAGCAAACGGCGCCCTCTCCCCTCTTCTACGACCTGATGAGGGGAGGCGGGCGCCGTCATGGCGCTTTGTTACCCGGTGGCAACTGTCACATTTCAATGAAAGTATACCAAAAATGTGATGTTTTGTCAAGAGGAATTTACAAAAAATCATTGCAAAAATTGCCCTATTTTCTCGTCAAAAAATTCACAAAATCAAGAAAAGCCCTTGAAAATCAAGCAAGGGTATGGTATAATGAGTATAATTGGTATGTAAAAAATAACATGACCAAATTCCAAGGAGGATTTCAACATGCTTAAGAAATTATCCACCGTGCCTTTCAACGGTACGAAGGAGCAGGAAGCACAGCTGAAGGCGATCATCGAAGAGAACAAATGCGATAAGAGCCGCCTCATGGCTGTCATGCAGGAAGCACAGGGCATCTACGGCTACCTTCCGATGGAGGTGCAGAATATGATCGCCGAAGGAATGGAAGTTCCGCTCGAAAAGGTTTACGGTGTCTCCACCTTCTATGCGCAGTTCTCCCTGACCCCGAAGGGTGAATACAATGTATCGGTCTGCCTCGGCACCGCCTGCTATGTCAAGGGCTCTGGCGAGATCTATGACAAACTCCAGGAAGTGCTCGGCATCGGTGCCGAAGAGTGCACCCCCGACCGTAAATTCTCCCTCACCGCCTGCCGCTGCATCGGTGCGTGCGGTCTTGCCCCCGTCTTTACCGTGAACGAAGAGGTTTACGGCAGACTTGGCGTCGGCGATGTGGAAGGCATTATTGCAAAATACAGATAATCTCTCCCGATCTTCAAGGAAAGGAAGGATACGCCCGTGAAACTCCGGAGAATCCGCGATCTTCTCTCGGCAAGGCTTCTCGCGGGAGAAGAGCTCCTCGACGCCGAGGTGACCTCCGCCTGCTCCAGCGACATGATGAGCGATGTGCTCGCTTATGTCAAGGATCAGGGGGTACTGCTCACCGGTCTTGTCAACGGACAGGTAATCCGCACCGCCGCGATGATGGATATGCTCTGCGTGGTCTTTGTCCGTGACAAAGCACCGACCGAAGAGATCCTCACCCTCGCGAAGGAATGCGGAATTGCCGTCATGCAGACTTCCCTGCGCGCCTATGAGGCGGCGGGAAAGCTGTATCTTGCCGGACTCGGCAGGTGCCCCGAAGATGAGTGAGGCGATCCGCTTCCACTTTGATGTGGACGGGGAGAATTTCTCCTCCGCCGGCGAGGCGTCGGTCACGGTGAAGAAAAAGCTCCGCCAGCTCGGCTATCCCCCCGACATTATCCGCAAGGTGGCAATCGCCATGTACGAGGGTGAGATCAACATGGTCATTCACGCGCACGGCGGCGATGCCGATGTCACGGTCGGAGAAGACGAGATCACCATCGTCCTGCGGGACGACGGTCCCGGGATCCCCGATGTGGCGCTCGCCATGCAGGAGGGATATTCCACGGCGAAGGATCAGATCCGCGCCCTCGGCTTCGGCGCCGGTATGGGACTCCCCAATATGAAAAAGAACACCGATTCTCTGCAAATCGACACGAAAGTCGGGGCGGGAACCACCGTTACCATGAAGGTTTTTCTCTGACTTTTCGCTGTCTTCCGTTTTGGGAGGTGCATGATGTCGCACGGATACCTTCACTCCGTCTCTCTCGACATTGAAAAATGCAAGGGCTGTACCACCTGTCTGAAGCGCTGTCCGACCGAGGCGATCCGGATTCGTGACGGACACGCCGTCATTTCCCCGGAACGCTGTATCAGCTGCGGCGAGTGTATCAAGCTCTGCCCTTATCAGGCAAAACGGGCGATCTCCGATCCTCTCTCCGCCATCCGCGACTACAAGTACGCGATCGCGCTCCCGGCGCCTTCGCTCTACGGACAGTTCGACAATCTCGACGACATTGACCGCGTGCTCGCGGGTCTGCTCGCACTCGGGTTTTCCGATGTGTTTGAGGTTGCCGCCGCCGCGGAACTTGTCTCCGCGTACACAAGACTTTACATAAACCGCACCGATATCAAGAAACCGGTCATTTCTTCCGCCTGCCCGACCATCACCCGCATGATCTCGAAGAACTACCCGTATCTTTGCGAAAACATCATGCCGATCCTGCCGCCGGTGGACATCGCCGCCATGCTGGCACGGAAAAAGGCGAAGGAAGAGCACCCGGAGCTTCACGATGAGGATATCGGAATTCTCTTTATTTCCCCCTGCCCTGCCAAGGTCAGTTATGTCAAGAACGACGAGGGAAAACGCCCCCTGATCGACGCCGTCCTCTCTGTGCGCGATGTATATTTCGCACTGCTCGATGTGATGAAGCGGCAGGGTGACGACCTCCCCGAACTGAAAAGCGCCGGCATGGTCGGCATTGGCTGGGCAACCACGGGCGGTGAATCCGCCGCCGTGTTCAACTCGCATTATCTCGCCGCAGACGGGATCGAAAACTGCATCCGCGTGCTCGAACAGATCGACAACTCGGATTTCACGGGGCTTGACTTCGTGGAGCTCGACGCCTGTGACGGCGGCTGTGTCGGCGGTGCGATGACGGTAGCCAATCCGTATATCGCGCAGGCAAGGCTCCAGACGCTGAGGCGTTATCTCCCCGTCTCCCCCAACCGACCGGCGAGCGAATGGATCCCCGACGACTTCTTCAACAAGCAGTCGGTGGAATATGACCCCTATCACAGACTTTCCCCCGATCGGAAGGAAGCGATGCGCATGATGCGCGAGATCGAAGAGATCGTAAAGACGCTGCCCGGGATCGACTGCGGCTCCTGCGGGGCGCCGACCTGTATGTCCTTCGCCGAAGATATCGTGAAGGGCGAGACCTGTGCCGATGAGTGCACCGTCAACATGCGGATGCTCTTCCATCGGTATCTCGAAGAACACAGAGAGGCGTCAAGACAAGCATCCATGACCCCGGACAAGGAGGATCCGTCATGACGGTAAACGAACTGGCGAAAAGCCTTTCTCTCACCTCCCTCACGGGAGAGCTGCCCGCGCGGGAAATCACCGGCGTCTATGCCGGCGACCTGCTGAGCCGGGCGATGGGAAAGATCGGAGAGGGCAACCTCTGGATCACCATTATGACCAACAAAAATGTCGTGGCGGTTGCCGAGCTCGGCGATCCCGCGGCGATCCTCTTCGCGGAAGGTGCCGTGCCGATGCCCGACGCCCTCGAGGCGGCAAAAGAGACGGGCGTGCCCCTCCTCTCCTCGGAGAAAAGCACCTATGAGCTCTGCCTTGCCATCGGCAGACTGCTCACGGGCACCCCGTGACCCCTTACTTCTGCGATCTGCACATTCACTCCTGCCTCTCTCCGTGTGCCGATGACGATATGACGCCGGCGAACATCGCGGGAATGGCGGCGCTGAACGGTTTGCAGATCGTTGCTCTGACTGACCACAACACCGCGGCGAACTGTCCGCCCTTCTTCGCCCATGCGAAGCGACTCGGGCTGATCCCCGTCGGTGGCATGGAGCTGACGACGGCGGAAGATATTCACGCCGTGTGCCTCTTCCCCGATCTCGACGGGACGATGTCCTTTGACACTTTCGTCGCCGGGCGGCGGTGCAAAATTCCGAACCGCGTCGACATTTTCGGCAACCAGTTCCTGATGAACGAAGAGGACGAGGTATGCGGGACGATCCCCGAGCTTCTGATCCCCGCGACGGCGCTCTCCCTCACCGAGGCGCATGCCGAGGTGACAAAGCGTGGCGGTGTCCTC
The DNA here is from genome assembly GCA_937892405.1 of uncultured Clostridia bacterium. GTDB lineage: Bacteria > Bacillota > Clostridia > Oscillospirales > CAG-272 > UBA1740. The sequence goes on along the minus strand of CALAFS010000073.1, from coordinate 317 downwards.
TACCCCGCACACATCGACCGGACATCGAACGGGATATTGGCAATTCTCGGCGAGCTTCCGCCCGCCCCCGTCTTCACCGCGTACGAGCTGCACGACAAAGAGAGTGCGGAGCGCCTTACCAAGAAGCATACGGATCTTTCCGACCTTGTGCGCACGGTATCTTCCGACGCGCACCATCTCTGGGACATTGCGGAGGCGAAATTCGCACTTTCTCTTCCCGACGAGCCGTATTCCTCCGACCGTGTACGAAGGGCTCTGATCTCCCGTCTTCGCGGAGAAAGCTAACAAAAAGCAAACCATTCTTTACATATATTAAA
>CALAFS010000072.1 GCA_937892405.1 uncultured Clostridia bacterium | reverse complement strand
GAGTTCCTGTTCCGCGGACCGAACCGTCTGACCCCGTAACCAAAAACGAAAAAGGAGACCATCCATGAAAATCGCACTTATTAACGAAAACAGCCAGGCGGCAAAGAACGCCCTGATCGAAGAAACGCTGAAAAAGGTTGTCCTTCCGCTCGGACATACCGTCGATAACTACGGCATGTATTCCGCCGAAGACAAGGAACAGCTCACCTATGTACAGATCGGCATCCTCTCCGCCATTCTTCTGAATTCCGGCGCCGCCGATCTCGTCATCACCGGTTGCGGTACGGGCGAGGGCGCGATGCTCGCATGCAACGCGTTTCCCGGTGTCCTCTGCGGACATGTCGTCGACCCGACCGATGCTTATCAGTTCACGCAGGTGAACAACGGCAATGCCATCGCGCTGCCCTTTGCGAAGGGCTGGGGTTGGGGCTGTGAGCTGAACCTTCAGTATGTCTTCGAGAAGCTCTTCGTCTCCGAGTGGGGTCTCGGCTATCCCCGTGAGAGAGCCGTTCCCGAGCAGAGAAACAAGAAGATCCTCGACGAGGTGAAGAAGGTCACGCATAACGACATCGTCTACATTCTCGAGCACCTCGACCGCGACCTTGTAAAGGGCGCCATCGCAGGTCCCCACTTCAAGGAATACTTCTTCGCGAATGCGAAGGACGCGCGTATCATCGACTGCGTTAAGAAGCTTCTTGCAGAATAAGACGGCGGGCGGACTTCCCGATTTGGAAGTCCGCCCTTCTGTATTTTTGTATGATTTGCAAACAGTTATTTGCAAATCGGCGAAAAATTACACGAAAAAGGGAACAAATATGCAGCTTTTGTATTTTTTTGAGAGTATACGGAATCCCGTGTGCGACTTTCTTTTCTCCGCTGTCACCTATCTCGGCGGCGAGACGGTTTTTCTCGCGCTTGCCATCGCAGTCTTCTGGTGCATTGACAAAAGAGAAGGGTATTACATCTTCTTTACGGGGCTCTTCGGCACCCTCCTCAATCAGGCGCTCAAACTCATTTTCAAAATCCCCCGCCCGTGGGTGAAAGATCCGGATTTCACCATAGTCGAGAGCGCGAGAGCGGAGGCGACCGGCTATTCTTTTCCCTCGGGGCACACGCAGAACGCGACGGGCACCTTCGGCGCGATTGCCGCGTTTGATTATACGAAGCGGCGGCGCCTCCGCCCCGTGGTTTTTCTCTCCGTCCTGATCCTCCTTGTCGCCGTCTCCCGCATGTATCTCGGCGTACACACCCCGCTCGATGTCTCCGTCTCCTTTGCCATCGCGCTGATTCTGGTTTTCGCTCTCCGTCCGTTTTTCACCGACGAGAAGCGCTTTCGCGGGGCAATGCCGTATTTCGCCCTTGCCGGCTGGCTCTTTTCGGGCGCGCTGGTGCTTTATACGCACCTTCTGCCCGACGGTGCGGCGGACGCCGCCAATCTTGCGAGCGCGCGTTCCAACTCTCTGGCACTGCACGGCGCGGCGATCGGCATCGCTTTCACATGGGTTCTTGACAGCCGATGGCTGGATTTCAGGGTCGGGGGCAGATGGTATGCGAGAGTCGCGGAGCTTCTCATCGGGCTCGGCGCCGTCCTGCTTCTGAAGGCGGGGCTGAAGGTTCCGGCGGAGTTTCTCTGCTTCGGCAATGCCGGCGTCGCCCGTGTCGTCCGTTACTTCCTTGTCGTCGCCTTTGCCGGCGTGATTTATCCTCTCGCTTTCCCGTGGTTTGCGAAGTGGGAGTGCACCCCGCTCGACCGCTTCGGCACATGGGTCGCGTCTCTCTTTTCACGGAAAAAACAGGACGGAAAAGAAGGTCCCGCCGCAGGAGAGAGCAAAAATTTCTGAAACCTCTTTACTTTTATATAATTTTGTGCTATAATAATACGGATTCAGTGAAAGGAGTCCCTCGGGAGAGCAGTGTATGAAGTGTCCGGTATGCAATTATCATGATTCCCGCGTGTTGGATTCGCGCCCCGTGGACGATGACGCCAGTATCAAAAGACGGCGTGAGTGTCCCATGTGCGGCAAGCGGTTTACGACCTACGAGGTCGTCGACACCGTGCCGATTGATGTAGTGAAGCGGAGCGGGAAGCACGAGTTTTTCGATAAGCATAAGCTCATGCTCGGCATACAGCGCGCCTGTCAGAAACGACCGGTGAACGCCGAGGTCATCGCCGCGTCCATCGAGGCAGAGCTCCAGAATTCCATTGTCAACGAGGTCACCTCGCACGACATCGGCGAGATGGTGCTGAAGCGCCTGCGCGACATCGACATCGTCTCCTATATCCGTTTTGCGTCGGTCTATCGCGAGTTCACCGACATCGACTCCTTCATGGAGGAGATCCGCTCGCTCAGCAAGGGACGCCCCCGCAAGCCGAAGAAGAGCGCCGAAGCAAAAACCGAAGAGAAAACAGAAGAGAGCGGGGAAGGGACGAAAAAGAGCGCCACCTGACCCGACGGAGAATCCGTTATGATGAAAAGCATGACCGCCTTCGGGCGGGCAAAGCGTGAGGGAGAGCACAGAGACATCACGGTTGAGCTGCGGAGTGTCAACTCCCGCTTCTTCGACTGCTCGGTCAAGATCCCGCACGCCTATCTCTTCCTCGAAGAGAAGATCAAGACCCACATCCGGCAAAACGCCGTCTCCCGCGCAAAGATTGATGTTTACTTCACGATTGAAGAGCACGCATCGGGCGCCGGGGAAGTCCTTCTTGATGAGGCATATCTCGAAGGGTATCTTGCCGCCCTGCGAAAACTGCGCGACGATTATCACCTCACCGACGACATCACCGTCATGAGCGTCGCGAAGAACCCCGCCGTCTTCCGCACGAAGCGGGAAGAGGCGGATCTCACCGAGGCGTGGGAGGAGATCCGACCCGTCCTCGACGAGGCGATCGCCGGCTATGTCGCGATGCGCACCGCGGAAGGGGAACGCGCCGCCGAGGATATGAAAAAGAAGATCGACCTCGTGCGTACCTATGTTGACCGCATCGAGGCGATCAGCGCCTCGGATACCGTCGGTTACCGCGATAAACTGGAGGCGCGCCTGCGCACCCTGCTCGGGGAGAACGGCGTCCCCGTGGATGAGAACCGCCTGCTCACCGAGTGCGCCGTCTTTGCCGATAAGATCGCGGTCGACGAGGAGATCGTCAGACTGCGCTCGCACTTCGACGCCTTCTCCGATATCGTCGCTCTGCCCGAGCCCTCGGGAAGAAAGCTGGATTTCCTCATGCAGGAGATGAACCGCGAGACCAACACCATCGGCTCGAAGGCGAACAATGCCGACATCGCGAAGATCGTCGTCAGCATCAAGGGCGAGCTTGAGAAGATCCGCGAGCAGGTGCAGAATATCGAATAATGCCGCCGTCGGCGGAGAAAAGGAACACTGTCATGAAGTTTATCAATATCGGCTTCGGCAATATGGTGTCGGCGGGGCGCATCGTCGCGATCGCCAGTCCCGATTCCGCACCGATCAAGCGACTTGTGCAGGACGCGAAGGAAGACAACCGTATCATTGATGTCTCCTGCGGCAGACGCACCCGCGCGGTGATTATCACCGACTCGGAGCATGTCATTCTTTCCGCCATTCAGGCGGAGACCATTACCAATCGTCTCTCGGACGACGACGATGACGATCCCGACGAGGACGAAGAGGAAGACGGGGAATAACCCCGCCGCCATCCGACACAGAAAATTTTCATTCCGAAAAGGAGTATACCATGATTTACCCTACCATCGAAGAGCTGACCAAGGGCGAGTTCAACCGCT
>CALAFS010000071.1 GCA_937892405.1 uncultured Clostridia bacterium | reverse complement strand
TGCAGACATGCACGACCTCGATCTCCGGATCGCGGAGCAGTTCTTTATAATCGGTGTAGACCTTCGCATCCTTTGTGCCGTATTCCTTCGCCGCCTTCTCGGCGCGCTCGACGATAATGTCGCAAAAGGCGACCATCTCGCAATCCGCCACCTTCGCAAGGGAGGGCATATGCTTTCCGTTCGCGATACCGCCGCAACCGATGATACCGACTTTAATCAGTCTTGCCATTTTCGTTCCTCTTTCTTTGGTAGAATATTTTCGTTATCCGATGACATAGCCTTCCGTGTCCGTGACGTGACGGACATGGGGACAGGTCACATGAATTTTCTCGGTCGGAGCGACAAATTTTGCCGCATTGCGAAGAATTGTTTGCACTTCCGGCACATAATAGGTCGGGAACGCCTCATGCCCCGGCTGGAAATAGAAGATTTTTCCGTTTCCTCTTTCGTAAAGACAGCCGGAACGGAAGACCTCGCCGCCGCTGTACGAACCGATCAGAAGGAGCTTATCCGGGGTCGGAATGACGAACGGCTCGCCGTAAGTCTCCTCCTCGGGAAGGAAGAAGGAGCGGTCGATTCCCCGCGTGATCGGATGGGAGGGCTCAATAACCCAGAGGCGCTCACTGTCCCCCGACTCCCGCCAGCAGAGATTGCAGGAGGTGCCGAGAAGATAGCGGAAGGGCTTCGAGTGGTGGGCGGAATGAAGAAAAACCGCACCCATGCCGTCAAGGACGGCGTCGCGTACAAGATAAGCGACCTCGTCGGGCACCTCGCCGTGTGCCATATGTCCCCACCAGAAAAGGACATCGGTGTCGTCGAGGATCTCCTTTGTGATGCCGTGATTCTCGTCATCGAGCGTCGCGGTGCGCACCTCATGCCCGTCGGCGCGAAGGAAATCGGCGATCACCTCGTGGATCCCCTTCGGATAGACCTTGCGGATTTTTTCTTCCTGCTTTTCATGACGGTATTCGTTCCATACAAGAATTTTCATGCGGAGCTCTCCTTTTTCAAAATCGCCGCCGTCCTGCCCTCGCACGCCCGTCGGCGAAAAAATATCATTTTCAAGAAAAGTATAGCATATCGCGCCTTTTTATGCTATAATTGATTTATAAAAAAATATCGTTTTTTTGACATTTCCGTTTTTCTCCACGGCTCTTCTCATTCCGAATTCTATATTCTTCATTCTGCGTTTTCCGGAGGTTCCCATGCCTTATCTTTACGAAGCCCGCGCCACGAAAAACGGCGTTCCCCTCTCCGTGCAGGTTCTGCGCCGCAGACTGCCCGACGGCACTTCACATAAACACCCCCTGCACTATCACGACTACACCGAGCTTCTCTTCGGTCTGACGGGAGTGGCAAGCGTGCTGATCGGAGCGGAGGTCTTCCCTCTCGCACCCGGAGATATGATTATCATACATAACGGCGTCCCGCACAATGTCATCACGCCGGGCGGCGATGAATGTACCTACACCGTCGTCAAGTTCCTGCCGCAGATTCTCTTCGCGGGAGAACAGAGCTATTCGGAATACGCCTATGCCTTCCTGCTCCTCGAAAATACGCCGGGGCGGCGGATTCTCTTCCCCGCAGAGACTCTTCGCGACACAGATATTGCCGAGCGCTTTCACCGCCTCGAGGAAGAATTCCGCGGGCAGGCGTTCGGCTATGAGCTTGCCCTGCGGGCGGAGGTGACGGCGATCGTCCTTCTGATTCTCCGACGATGGCAGGCAGAGGATCCCTCGCGCTTTGCCGCCCTCGACCTCGGACGGCAGAAAGAAATCCTGCGCCGTGCGATCGCCTGTATCAAAGAGAATTACGCCACCCTGACGGAGAGCGAGGTCGCCGACGCCGCAGGCGTCACGCCCGCGTACCTCTCCCGCGTCTTCCGACGCGGCATACACACGACCTTCTCCGATTTCCTCGGCAGGGTGCGTCTCGGCGAGGCGGAGCGCCTGCTCCTCACCACCGACGACAGCGTCACGGAGATCGCGGAGGCAGTCGGCTTTTCCACCGCGGCATATTTCATTTCCCTCTTCCGCAAAGCGCATGGAGAAACGCCCTCCCGTTACCGTAAGCGGCACAGAGAGGGCGCAGAATAAATCTCAATATTCGGTCAGCAAAAAGCCCATATAAAGCGGCAATGTCAGAATCTTCTCTGCTCTCCCGATGTTATAGTCCCCGAGCTTGATCGCGCCGGAGACCCGATATTTTTCGGGGTGCGCAAGAATTGTCTCAATTTTTTCAAGCGACTTTTTTATTTTTTTGCAACTTTTTCAAACGACTTTTCGCGATTATTTCAATTTTTCCTACCGACTTTTCCTGAAATTTGCATTTTTTCAAAGTGCAGGGGCGTATTTGACCTTGGGTGAAAACGGGCAGACCATAGCGACGCGAAGGGAGCGGACGAAAATGTCTCAAAAAGGCGTGAGAGATAGGCTTGGCGTGCGGATCGCCCTTGGCGCCGACCCCTACAAACGAGGGGAGCGTTTTTGTCTCTATCGTTCGTTTTTTGATACAAAGCACAAAGCGGGCGACCGATGGTCGCCCCTACGATGGAGCGAACGAAAATGTCTCAAAAAAGCGTGAGGACGGGCAACTGTCGGTTTTCTCGTCCCTCATTATTGTATTGCCATGCCGGGAGAATCTCGCGTCATGGTACCACCTTGTAGGGGTCGGCGCCAAGGGCGACCCGCTACGCAAAGGCGCCGTCGTGCGTCATCGGGAGGTATTGCGTCGTCGTTTTGGCCAGTAGGGGCGATCATCGGTCGCCCGCTGTGAACGCATAATTTCCCGCATGGCAAGGATTAAGACACCACGGCGAATCTACCGCGCCAAAGCCTCCTTCAAAGCGGAACGCTTCGAGGGAGGTGTCATTTTTGCAAAAAATGATGGAGGGAGCCTGTCGGGCAAAACCGAAAACCACATGATAGAGAGACACAAAAGCGGGCGACCGATGGTCGCCCCTACGATGGAGTGAGCGAAAATGCCTCGAAGAAGCGCGAGAGAAAGGTGACGCCTGACGGGGTGTGCGATCGCTTTTTCCTTTGGGAAGGTTTTTTATGAAAAACAGCCATGCCGCAAAAACGGCATGGCTGTTTTCGTTGGTTTTTGGGTGGGCGCTCTTTTACGGAGCGCCCGATTTTCGCTTTTCTTCGGGATTACTCGAAGGTGATCGCGCACTCAAGGTCGAGGTAACCGCCCTCGGGCACGATGTTCAGGCGACAGAAAACTTCGGCGTCACCCAACAGCTGTTTCAGCGACTCGCCGGCGTTTTCATTCA
>CALAFS010000070.1 GCA_937892405.1 uncultured Clostridia bacterium | reverse complement strand
TCAACCCTTCGCGTCATGGCAAAGCAAAAAAATAACGGCCCATAAGAAAAGTCTTACCGACCGTTACCCTTAAGCTGACAGTACAAAATGCACCCGGCATACTTTTTGCCAAGCTCTGCGGTATCCGCAGACACCGTTGTACGACACGCTTCCATCCCGTTTCCCGCAGGATAACCCGTCAGGTCACTGATGGATGTGGGATGCCCATCGTCGGTAGACTGCCATAGATATTTCAGAATATCAATGCCCTCGATCTTGTTTGTTTCGGCATCCGTTCCTTCCTTTCGCCCCTACAGGTGAAGCCCCCGTATTCCTACGGGGGCTTCTCAAAATGTCGCTTTATTTATGCCGTTTTCCTCTTGCGAATGATGAATACAACTACCGTTGCCCCCACTCCGAGAGCAACGACACCGATGATAATCCATACCCATACATTGGTTGAACCGGTCGGGGGAGAAACGATCTCCGCTTCCACCGTGAATTTGGTGGTCGCATCACCGCTTGCGGAGCGAATGGTGAGGGTATGCTCTCCATCCGCAAGCGTAGCAAGGTAGCTTGCTTTCAGCTGAATGATGATACTGCCTTCGCGCTTTTTATAGTTTTCGGCAGTAATGGTCTTACCGTCTACCAGCACTTCGACAAAGTCGGAGAATGCTGCGTCGGACCGGAAGGACAGACTGTTTTCGCCGCCCTTGTTCCACTTGGCGTTTCTGCCGTCAATGATACTCGGTGCGAACTTGTCGATGACAACGGCCGCCTTTTTGTATCCGCAGACCTTGCATTGCTCCGGCTTCGGTGACAGTGGCTTCCTTGTCGATCTTCCACTCAAAAGCGTGATCGGCTTCGTCGCCCTTTGCCTGGCAGACCGTACATTCGTGCCAGTGCTTACTGTCGTTGCTTGTCCATTTGGTTTCCCAGGTATGAGCCAGTGTCTCACCGGCCTCAAAGGTTTCGGTACCCTTTTCGCCGCAAGAGCAGGAGTAGCAGTATACTGCCCTTGTCGTGCAGGTTGCCGCGGACGTAAGATGCTTCGCGCCGGTATTCCTTTCGGTGTAGCTATGAACATGACCGGTTGCTTCTTTAATCACATAGCCGCAAGCCGTACAGGTCTGAGGTGTTGTCTCTGTCGCTGCCGCACCGGGTGTAGCACTCTTTAAGAGAACACTTACCCTCACTGACATAACGGCAGTTAGAGCATCGGCAGGACTGCACGGCATACGGAAAGCCGGTGTCCTCACTTCGTTTTCGGTGGGCAACGCAGATCAGGTCTGTCAGCGTCAGCCCGGTTGGGTTCATTTCAATGTACATTCGATTCCTCCTTGAATTTTAATTTTGGCAATAAAAAAAGCCACCTTCATTGACCGCGAAATTGCGGTATAAAGATGGCTTGATTTCGGATATTCAGTTGTGTCAGGCGGGAAGCAGATCAAGAAAACGGCTGAGCAGGTTAAATACGCCCACATATTCTTCGCTGTTCTCAAGGGTGCATCCCTGTGACTTCAATGCAAGACGGCGTTCATTCAGAATCCCGATGGCGGTTCTGACCTGATAGCCGGTAAGTTTCATGCGGTAAACGGATTCATAATTCTTTTTCATGTGTGTCCCCTGCCTTTCTTCACCTATATTATATAGGAAAGCAAGAGGATTTGCAAAGGTATGATGTCACTGTGCGGCTATGCGGACAAAATGCACCCATTTTTCTTTGAGCGAGACTTTCTCGACACGGTATCCATATTGTTCTGCTTCCTGTTTGTAACGGAGGAAAGGATGATCCAATGGAAAACCAAGAATCTCTTCTATCCGTTCAAAGGAAAATTGAATACATCCACTTCCGTCACCGGAAAGGAATCTCCAAAGCGGCTCATATTTGCTCAATGAAATCACCTCCGAATCAAAGAAAATTACCCTGAAAGGCGGATGACTGTAAACAGGTAGTGGTCAGTGCCAAATGGTTTTTTCGGCGGTATTTCGCCTGATTAACAGTCATTCGGGTGTGTAAGTCCCGAAACCTTAAAAATTGGATTTTTTGAAGTCCTTTCAGACCTTGAGAGATAACAGAAAACCCTTGAAAACGCAGTGTTTTCAAGGGTTTTAATGGCTCCCCCTACTGGACTTGAACCAGTGACCCGACGCGAAAGTTAGAGATAAATTTGTGCATTTTATCTCATTTTTCACACCTTGATCTTGCGGTCTGCCTGAAAATCCCCGATAAATCGATACTCGATAACAATCTCTTGTCTCTGTTGATCCTGAGGGTTATAGCGATCCCCGACAAGAATTCTGCTGATCAGCGTGTTCACCAAGTCTCGGTTCAGCTCCGTGATGTCATCGTATTGCTCGATGATCTTTACGAATTGAGCTGCGGAATCATCCGCGGCTCTTTTTTCGCTCGTCAGCCGTTTGAGTTCCATAAGCCGATTCTGTGCGGCTTCCTGCTCCGTCTCGCATTCCTCCGACATCATTCGGAAGCGTCCCTCGGTCAACAGCCCCGAAAGTCTGTCTTGGTACAGGCTTCGGAACATCTCATTACATTTGGCAATCTTGCTTTCCAACTCGGCTATCTCTTTTTCCGCGCGCTTTTCATCCGCTCCGGTTGCCGCCGTCACCTTTTTCGTCACTGTGTCGATAAAGCCTTTCCGATCCTCTCGGACACTCCTGAGAACATCCCGCAGATCATTCAGCACCGCCGTATAGATCTCATCGTATTTGATGTAGTGGCTTGTGCAGACATCCTTTCCTTTTTTCTTATATGTGTTACACATATAGTATCCGCCGTTTGCATGAGAGCTTGAAAGTCCCAGTGCATACCCGCATCGGTGGCATTTCAGCAGTCCGGCAAAGATGTTATCAAAACCGGATTCGGTTTCCCGTTTCCGACTGCCAAG
>CALAFS010000069.1 GCA_937892405.1 uncultured Clostridia bacterium | reverse complement strand
ACCGTGTGGCCGTGCTCGCCCAGCCGGACTGGCACAGCGCGGACGCCTTCCGCGCGATGGGCTGCCCGCGTTACGGCGTGATGATCGGCGGCGGCAACATCGACTCGATGGTCGCGCACTACACCGTCTCGAAAAAACGCCGTTCCTATGATTATTACAGCCCCGGCGGACAGATGGGGCACCGCCCCGACCGCGCTCTGATCGTCTATTGCAACCGGATCCGCGAGGCATACGGCGATGTACCGATCCTTGTCGGGGGACTGGAAGCGTCTCTTCGCCGCTTCGCCCATTATGACTATTGGGAAGATCGCGTCCGCCGCAGTATTCTGGTCGACGCGCGCGCCGACATCCTCATGTACGGCATGGGAGAGAATATCGTCCGCCGCCTCGCTCATCTTCTCGACCGCGGGATCCCCGTGAAGAAGATCCGCGATGTCAGAGGCACCGTCTACCTTGCAAAGCGCGGGGAAAAGGTCTTTTTCGACAGCGTCGAAGTCGGTGACTTCGACACGCTGAAAACGGATAAAAAAGCCTATGCCGACGCCTTCCGTCTTCAATACATCAACACCGATTCGGTCGCGGGACGCGCCGTCATCGAGTATTACGACGACAAGATGCTGGTGCAGAATCCGCCGATGCCTCCGCTTGAGCGGGAGGAGCTTGACCGTGTCTATGCCCTTCCGTATGTGAGGGATTATCACCCCGATTATGAGGCGATGGGGGGCGTGCCCGCCATCACCGAGGTCAAGTTTTCCGTCACGCACAACCGCGGGTGCTTCGGCGCCTGCAACTTCTGCGCCATTGCCTTTCATCAGGGACGCGAGGTGCGCTCCCGCAGTGAGGAGAGCGTGATCGAAGAGGTGAAAAAGGTGGTCGCCCTCCCCGATTTCAAGGGCTATATCCACGATGTCGGCGGTCCGACGGCGAACTTCCGCTATCCCTCCTGCGAGAGACAGAAGACCGAGGGCGTCTGCCCGCGGCGTAAATGTCTTGCCCCCACCCCCTGTAAGAATCTGAAGGTTGACCACACCGAGTACGCCCACCTCCTCCGCGAGATCGAGAAGATCGACGGAGTAAAGAAGGTCTTCGTCCGCTCGGGGATCCGCTTCGACTATCTCATGTACGACCCCGACCGCACCTTCTTCCGCCAGCTCGTGACACACCATGTCTCAGGCCAGCTGAAGGTCGCGCCAGAGCACTGCTCCGATCATGCGCTTACCATGATGGGGAAGCCCTGCATCGCCGTCTTTGAGGCGTTCCGCGACGCGTACTTTTCCTATTGTAAAGAGGCGGGGCTGGAACAGTATCTTGTCCCGTATCTCATGTCGAGCCACCCCGGCACGACGATGGAGGACGCCATCACCATGGCGCTCTGGCTGAAAAAATGGGGATATTCGCCCGAGCAGGTGCAGGATTTCTATCCCACCCCGGGCACGATCTCGACCGTCATGTACTATACGGGGATTCACCCCATGACGGGCAAGAGCGTCTATGTCACGACCGACTATCATGAAAAGCAACTGCAACGCGCTCTTCTCCAGTATGCGCGTCCCGAGAACCGCAACCTCGTGCGCGAGGCACTGCGTCTTGCGGGCAGAGAAGACCTGATCGGCAACGGCGCCGAGTGCCTCGTCCGCCCCGCCTTCGGACAGGGAGAGTCCGCGGCACCCTATACCGAAAAACGCAAAGCAAACCTTTCAAAAGCAAGAAAGAATACAAACAATACTTCCCACAGAGAAAGAAAAGCGCAGACCCCCGCGAAGCCGCAGGGGAAAAAGAAGAGCAAGCTCGAGCGCGTCTTCGGCGAGGACGCCGTGCGGATCCTCCGCGAGGCGGATCGCATGAAGAGGGAAGAGAACCGTCCCCACCGTGAAAAACCGGCGGAAAGCCGGACGGGCAGAGGCACACCGCAAAACGGCAACCCACGCGGAAACCGCGCGGGAAAACCTTCCTCTCAAAAAGGTAAAAAACGGTAAGAAAATATTGCCGTCGTCTTTTTTACGAACCGAAGAAAAGAAAAAAAGCGGCAGAATCCCGGGCGAAAAAAGGTATGCAAAACGCCTCTCTTATGCAGGCGATCCTGCAAAAATCGGAAAAGGATAGTTTGGAGTTTTCCACATTCCGCGATGTGGATATTGTGGAAAACCTGCCTGTCCCGTGTGGAAAACTCCGGTTTTTTCCCTTTCATCGGGGCTTTCCCGGGGAAAGTTATCCACAATATCCACAAAAGAAAATGTGGAAAACTTTTTTCGCAGACCGTCACGCACCTTGCAAAAATGCGGGAATCGGTGAGAAAAAAGCGGGCGTTTTCCCTCCTTTTCCGCGTCGTTTTCCGACCGCTCCGCGCGGCGCATGAAAATATACATCACAAAAATTACGAATTCCGGAAATCCGGGCGAAAGAAGAGCCATGCAAGAGACAAAAGATCAGAAAACAAGATACCTCGAAGCGAAGCGACGCCTCTTCGACATCGTGTACGGAGAGCGGCTGAATCCCGAACAGCGCGCCGCCGTCTTCACGGCGAAGGGACCCCTCCTCGTTCTCGCCGGGGCGGGGAGCGGAAAGACGACCGTCCTCGTCCACCGCGTCGGCTACCTCATCAAATACGGGAACGCATATTTTGACGAGAGCCTGCCAGAGGATCTGTCGGAGGGCATGCTCGCCGCGCTTGAGGCGGCGGC
>CALAFS010000068.1 GCA_937892405.1 uncultured Clostridia bacterium | reverse complement strand
GTGCGTCTCGGATATCTCGACGAGATGCGCGCGCTCGCCGTTCTTGTACGCGCCGTGGCAAACGGAAAGCTGCACGGCCCTCTGCGGGTGCGTGCCGAGCTCACCGCGAAGGGGTACCCGCAAGCCAAAATCAGTCGCGCGATCTCGGCGCTTTGTGAGAGCGGCGAGGTGGACTTTGAGGAAAACTTCCGTCTCCTCCTCGAAAAAAAGACGGACGGGCACCCGAGCCCCGAAGAAATACAGAAATACAAGGTGAAATACGGTTATAAATCATGCTGAAACTCTTCATATCCTATTATAAACCGCACAGAAAGCTCTTCTTTCTCGACATGTCTGCGGGCATTGTCATCGCGGCGTGCGGGCTTTTTTACCCGACCATTGTCAAGAACATCATCAACGACTATGTGCCGAACGGGAAGATCTCACTTCTGATCCTCTGGTCGGCGATCCTGCTCGGCATCTACCTTCTGAAGGCGGTGTGCAACTACATCGTCGGCTATTGGGGACACATCGTCGGTGTGCGTATGCAGGGGGACATGCGGCGGGATCTCTTCAAAAAATATGAGTCCCTCCCCTTCTCCTATTTTGACGATCACAAGACGGGCGACCTTCTCTCACGGCTTGTGGGTGACCTCTTCGATGTCTCGGAACTTGCGCACCACGGTCCCGAGAATCTCATGATCTCGGTGCTGATGCTGATCGGATCTTTTATCATTCTTGCTAACATTTATTTACCGCTTGCGCTGATTATGTACGCGGTGATCCCTTTTATCATTCTTTTCACGGCGCTCTCACGCAAGAAGATGATGACGGCAATGCGCAATTCGCGCCGTCAGATCGCGGCGGTCAACGCGGAGGTGGAGAACTCCATCGCGGGAATCCGCGAGACGAAGTCCTATGTCGCCGAGGCGCACGAGCTCGCGAAGTTCGACGAGGAGAACAAGCGCTTTATCGGCTACCGCTCCGAGGCAATGCACTCGCTCGGCACTTTTGAAGCGGTGATGACGCTGATGACCGACATTCTCTACCTTGTCATCATTTTTGTCGGCGGACTGTTCCTTTACCACGGATACATCAACACGGGAGAATTCGCGGCGTTCATTCTGTATATCAGCATGTTCCTCGACCCGATCCGCCGTTTTGTCACCCTGTTCGAGCAGATGCAGGAGGGCATGTCGGGCTTTACCCGCTTTGCCGAAGTCATGGCACTGCCAAACGAAGAAGACGCGGGGACACGCACCCTCTCCGATGTAAAGGGTGAGCTTGTCTTCTCCGATGTCTCCTTCCGCTACGGTGCGGGGACGGAGGAAGAGACGCGACCTGTCATCTCACACCTCGATCTTTCGATTCCGGCGGGCGAGACGCTCGCTCTCGTGGGTCCCTCCGGCGGCGGAAAGACGACGCTCTGTCACCTGATCCCCCGCTTTTACAATGTGACCTCGGGCGTGATTACGCTCGACGGAGTTCCCCTCTCCGATATCCGTCTTTCCTCTCTCCGCGAGAATATCGGCATTGTCTCGCAGAACATCTTCCTCTTTGACGGAACGGTCAGAGACAACATCGCCTACGGCGCACCGGACGCCTCCGAAGATGAGATCGTCGCGGCGGCGAAGAAGGCGAACATTCACGACTACATTGCCTCCCTCCCGAAGGGGTATGACACCGAGGTCGGCGAGCGCGGCATCAAGCTCTCGGGCGGACAGAAACAGCGCGTCGCCATCGCGCGGGTCTTCCTCAAGAACCCGAAGCTCCTGATCCTCGACGAGGCGACCAGCGCCCTCGACAACGCGACCGAAATGCAGATTCAGAGCGCGCTCGAAGAGCTCGCCCGCGGGCGGACGGTCATCGTCGTCGCACACCGTCTCTCCACGGTAAAGAACGCGCACGAAATCGTCGTGATCGACAGCCGCGGCATTGTGGAACAGGGCACGCATGAAGAGCTGATGGCAAAGGACGGCGAATACAAAAAATTATACAGCTACCAGTTCCGCGAAACAGCGGCGGTGTAGCCGGCGACAGGAAAGCGCGTCGCGAGGAGTTCTAACGATGTAAAAATCGAAAGAGTCGACTGAAAGCCGACTCTTTCTTTGTATTCTATGCTGTTTTTGAAGTGCTCCAATAACAACGATAGCCAAAGTATCGTATCCAATATAAGTACGATTTGAAAGTTTTGTTTGCATAATCGCATAATATAGGATTGTTATAGGTAGGTCGATCGTATATCAATACGATAATGTCATCAAGAGAAAAACGATGCAAAAAATTACATAGATCTTCTTCTGTATCGATTTTCTCATCGAGCGTTGAAACAAACACTTCATGTACATCACATCCGTCAGCGAACAACAGCTTCTCAAAATCGATATCATCGGTATCGCAGCTTGGCAGAAACCTTTGAAAAAGATATTTTCTCATGCGATCACCACCATATCAAAAGAGGACTATGATACGATATAGCGGTTTTGATTGCAGACAAAAACACAGACATTGATTCTGCCTTCGTGGAGTTCGGTTCTTTAGCAATAACCCTCTCGGCAATTTCAAGTGCCTTTTGAAGTTTCTCCGATGCAATTACTTCGCTTTCATCAATATCGATAAGAAGAGATAATTCATCGTTCAAGGCAAAAATCAAATCCCACGAATTATCAATATCCTGATACTTTATGGGAATCTGCAAAAGATGCTCCTTGTACAATTCTCCATAGTGTAAATCTTTTACGCCTTGTGCATCTTTACCGATATAGAAGAATCGAGGTTGATTTTCAAATGTATGATGCATGATTCTCTTCTCCCCTTAGATAATTCTAAAGAGTGTTCGTGATGGCTTTATACGCGGTAGGTCAGGTCACCGTAGGTCGGCATGGGCCAGAACTCGCGCGCGGTGAGCGTCTCCATCGTGTCGACTACGCGGCGCAGGGCGTCCATCTTCGGCAGGACATTGTTCTTCGTCTCCATGGCGCGCGCCTCGTCCGTCGGCTTCTCTGCCGCGGTGTGCTCCGCTTTTTCCAGTGCGGCTTTTGCCGCGACGGTCTTTGCCATCAGGGCGGAGAGCTTTTCCGCCGTGGCGGTCTCAAAGGGAAGGTCGACGCCGGGGAGTGCCGCGCGCTTCTGATTGATTCCTTCCGCGAGCTTCGCGACATAGGAAGAGACGGCGGGGAGAATGTCCCGCTCGGTCATCTCGACCATGGTACGCGCCTCGATGCCGACGATCTTGCGATAATTCTCAAAGAAGATCTCTCTTCTGGAGCGCATCTCGGTCTCGCTCATGACGCCGAAGCGGGTGAAGAGGGCAACATTCTTCGCGTCGGTAAAGTGGGCATATGCCTCGGGCGCGGTCTTCAGGCAGGCAAGTCCTCTTGCGCGCGCTTCCTCTTCCCACTCTTTCGTATAGCTGTTTCCCGAGAAGAGAATCCGACGGTGACGGCGGAAGGTATCCGCGATCAGCCGCTCAAGCGCCGTGTCGAAATGCTCCGCGCTCTCGAGCGTGTCGGCAAACTCGGCGAAGGAATTCGCTACCGCAGTGTTCAGGACGATGTTGGCAAAGGCGATGTTCTGCGACGAGCCGACCATACGGAACTCGAACTTATTGCCGGTGAAGGCAAAGGGGGAGGTACGGTTGCGGTCGGTGGTATCCCGTCTGATCGTGGGAACCGAGGGGACGCCGAGGGACATATAGTTGGTCTTGCGGTTCTCGTAAGCGGAGCCCGCGACGATCGCGTCGACGAGCGTGTCCAGCTCTTCCCCGAGGAAGACCGAGACGATGGCGGGCGGCGCCTCACTGCCGCCGAGACGGTGATCGTTCCCCGCCGTGGCGGCGGAAATGCGGAGAAGCTCCTGATATTCGTCCACCGCCTTGACAACGGCGGCAAGGACAAGGAGGAAGAGCTTGTTTTCCCGCGGGGTTTTCCCGGGTTTCAGAAGATTTGTGCCTGTGTCGGTCGCAATCGACCAGTTGTTATGCTTTCCCGAGCCGTTGATGCCGGCAAAGGGCTTCTCGGCGAGGAGGCACTCCATACCGTACTTCGGCGCGATCTTGCGCATACATTCCATGGTCAAAAGGTTCTGATCCACGGCGATGTTCGTCGAGGTGAAGACGGGCGCCAGCTCATGCTGAGAGGGGGCGACCTCGTTATGCTTTGTCTTCGCGGGGATTCCGAGTTCCCAAAGGGTACGGTCAAGCTCCTTCATAAAGGCATCGACCCGCGGACGCAGGGCGCCGAAATAGTGATCCTCGAGCTCCTGCCCTTTGACGGCGGGGGCACCGAAGAGGGTTCTGCCACAGTAGTAGAGATCACGGCGTGCCTTGAAATCCTCGGCATCGACGAGGAAATATTCCTGCTCCGCACCGACGGTGGTATTGACTCTTTTCGCGGTGGTGTCACCGAAAAGGCGGAGAATCCGCAGTGCCTCGGTGCTGATCGCGTCCATCGAACGGAGAAGCGGCGTCTTCGTATCCAGTGCCTCACCGGTATAGGAACAGAAAGCGGTGGGGATATAGAGGGAGCCGTCCTTCACGAAGGCGTAGGACGCGGGATCCCACGCGGTATAGCCGCGCGCCTCGAAGGTGGCGCGCAGTCCCCCCGAGGGGAAGGAGGAGGCGTCAGGCTCGCCGCGGATCAGCTCCTTGCCCGAGAACTCCATGATCGCCTGTCCGTGCCCGACGGGCGAGAGGAAGGAATCGTGCTTTTCCGCCGTGACGCCGGTCAGAGGCTGAAACCAATGGGTATAATGGGTCGCGCCGTGCTCGATCGCCCAGTCCTTCATGGCACCGGCGACCACATCGGCAATCGACGCGTCGATCTCATTGCCGGTGGCAATGGTGTTGACGAGAGAGAGGTACACATCCTTCGGCAGGCGCTCACGCATGACCGCCTCGCCGAAAACCTGTGCGCCGAAGAGCGCGGGAATCCGTTCGTGTGTTTCTGTCATTGTCTTTCTTCCTTTTCCGCTCCTTTGGGGCTTGTGCCCGCGCGGCGGATCAATATTTTTAATTATATCTCAAATTCTGCCCTTTGTCAAGAATTTTGTCCGCCTTATCTTGACAATCCTGCCTGTGCGTGGTATAATTTTTTATTGTAAGACAAAGAGAAAAAGGAAAGCGGAATGTATTATATCACACTCGACCTGGAATGGAACCAGGCATACGCACAAAAAGCGATCGCCGTCCAGAAACAGCTCTCCTCCCGCCTGCGCGGCGAGGTCATTCAGATCGGCGCGGTCAAGCTCGACAGAAATCTGCGTCCCTGCGGCTCCTATTCGGTCATTGTCAAGCCGAAATATTTCAAAAAAATCCACAAGCATGTGGCACAACTCACGGGAATCTCCCAAGAGCAAATGGATCTCGGCGTCTCCCTTACCGAGGCGGCGGAGAATTTCAAGCGCTTCTGCGGAAAGGATTTTGCCTTCCTCACATGGGGTCCCGACGACATTCCCATGCTGAAGGAAAATTTCCATGTGCATAAGATCCCGTCCGACTGGCTCGATACGACCTATGACCTTCAGGTCATCTTCAACAAGCAGGTCGAGGGCGGCGGGAACAAGCAGCGCTCGCTCGAATATGCGATGGAGCACTTCTCCATTCCGCAGACCCTGCCCGCGCACGATGCACTCAACGACGCGTACTTTACCGCCCTTGTCGCGGAAAAGCTTGATGTCGCGGGCGGAATCCGTGCGTATGACGCCTCCCGCGGACAGTATCTCGAAAGCTCGGTGATCGGCGATGCCGATGCCGGAGACGACGGGTATGTCACCGTCGGCGAGATGCTCGAGGACGCGTGCGTGACTTCCCCTCTCTGCCCCCTGTGCAAAAAGCCGCTCGCGGCAAAGGGAAAGCCCCTGCACTCCAAGGGACAGCGCTATCTCTTCCCCTATGCGTGCGGACGGGACGGCGATATGTTCCTCACCCTGAAGGTGCAGAGAAACTTCAACGACACCTTCCGTGCGAAGCGCACGATCACCCGTGCGGACGAAGAGGCGATCGCCGAATACCGGCGCAAGCTCGCGGAAAGCGATGTGAGAAAAAAGACGCGCACCCGCCGTTCGGGCAGGAAGCGCAGAAGAAAGCCGAATACCGATGCGGCATCGGCACCCAAGACAGAAGAATAAGCGAAAAGACAAAAGAGCCTGACCGGACGGTCAGGCTCTTTTGCTTTGCGAAAATCAGCTCCCCTGCTTCCACACCCCGCCCTCGTCGATGACGGGGGTGT
>CALAFS010000067.1 GCA_937892405.1 uncultured Clostridia bacterium | reverse complement strand
AACGGGAGATCGCCGCCTTATCCTCCTTGCAAAGGGTACAAAGCGCCGGCTGTGTCAGCCCTTCGGTATGTTCGCCGAGATAGTAAAGGCAGAGCGCGTGGCTCGAACGCAGTCCGAGACGGCGCATCTCCGTCTCGCGGATCTTCTGCACCGAGCGGTTCAGCTCCATCAGGGAGCCGAAAAATCTCTCAAATCTCTGTATCATGTCGTTTCCTCACAAGATGATGATTTGTCAACATCTCCATTGTAACACATAAATGTTGATTTGTCAACATCTCGGCTTGCATTTCAGAAAAATTCACAAAAAGCATATCTGTGAAGAAAAAGATTTTTCAAAGAAAAACCGTAAAAAGCGGATCGCAAAAAAGCCAGCGCCCCGTAAAAATGTAAAATTTGACTATTAAAATTTACAATTTGTTTGTATTACGGAAGGAAAAAGAGTTTTCACGGGATTCGGGAGGTTGCCCGGTGACAGCGGATTTTTCTTTTCTCTTTTTCTTTTATGGAAAAGATCTCGGAGTATTTCCTTCTTCGGGACCGTGGCGGAGGCTTTTGCATAAACTGAAACTGTGGGAGAACATCTCCCACGAAAACCGTCCGGAGAACGAAAATCAATGAATATTCTTACTTACGGAAACGACAAAAGAGTCTCCGTATGCCGATACTGTCTCGAACAGCACCTCCCGGATATGACGGTACCCGGGCTTTCCCTCTCGCGCATTCTCCTGCTTCCTATCCCGTCCACCAAAGACGGGAAAACGGTGAACGGCACGAAAACGCCCTTCACCGAGCTTCTCCCTCTCACGGGCCCCGACACGCTGACCGCAGGGTACGGGATCCCTCCCGCGCTCAGGCGGGGGATCGTCGAGGCGGGCGGTCTTGTCGCCGATGTGTCCCGCGACGAAGAGTTCGAGCGGGAGAACGCCGCGCTCAGCGCGCTCGGAGTGCTCGGCTACCTTCTGAATACTTCTCCCCGCGTGCCCGCCGATCTCACGGTCGGCGTGATCGGGTACGGAAAGATCGGGCGGGAGCTTGTGCGCATGCTGCTCTTCCTCGGTGCCGAGGTGCGCGTCTATTCCGGAAAGGAAACCGTCTGTCATGAGCTTGGAAAATACGGGATCACCGCCGTGCGTGTCTCTTACGGCGGGGGGGAGCCCGTCGATTTTTCCGGGCTTTCGATCCTCGTCAACACAGCGCCGTCTCCCCTGATCCGCGCGGAGGACCTCCCCGACCCGCCGCCGCGGATCCTCGAGGTCGCCTCCGGTGACAATCTGCCGACGGAGCTCTCCGTCGAGCGGCTCCCCTCTCTCCCCGGGCGCATGTACCCCGAGAGCGCGGGAATCGCCTACGGCGCCGCGATCCTCCGCATGCTTTACGGAACCCCGTCAAAGAAAGGAACCTGACAAAATGATAGGATATGCCCTGTGCGGATCCTTCTGCACGATCGGGCGGGCGGTCGACGCGATGGAGGCGCTCAAAGCGGCGGGCTACGACATTCAGCCGATCATGAGCGAGCATGTCTATGCGCTCGACACCCGCTTTCAGAAAGCGAAGGATCTCATCGAGCGGGTGGAGGCGATCACGGGTCGTGAGATCATCCACACGATCGTGGACGCGGAGCCGCTCGGTCCGAAGATGCCGCTCGACGCCCTGATCGTCGCCCCCTGCACCGGAAACACGCTCGCCAAAATCGCCTCGGGAATCACCGACACCTCGGTGACGATGGCGGTGAAGGCGCACCTGCGCCGCGACCGTCCGACCGTCATCGCCCTCGCCTCGAACGACTCCCTCTCCCAAAACCTCCAGAACATTGCGACCCTTCTGCTTCGCAAAGAGGTCTACTTCGTCCCGATGCGTCAGGACGACCCGGTGAACAAACCCCATTCCCTCGTCGCAGACTTCGCCGCGATCCCGGGTGCCGTCACCTCTGCGCTGGAGGGCAGGCAGGAGCGTCCGCTGTTTTTGTAATTTCCGTCAAAGTTGTACGGATTTGATTATTTTGCGCGCATTTCTTTCTTATACTTTCATCTTTTTGACCGTTTTTGAAAAAGGGGTTGCTTTTTCCGGCACGGTCTGCTATCATAGCAATACCGTCCGAAACGCACGGGGACGACAACCGATGTCTGGACGGCGCAAAGTGAGAGAAAGTCATGGAAAGTTATTCGGATTTTACGAAGAACAAACCGCTTCCCGACCACGCAAAACCCGAGATTGATTCTTTACGCAAAGACGGCGTACAGATCCTTTTCGTCATTGTCGGCGACCTCAGAAAAAACGGAAGATACGGTGAGACCGCTCTGATCTTCACCCCCGAATTCCTCGTCGCCTGTGACAAAGAGGGAGATGCACGCCGTCTCTTTTATCGCGACATGTCCGATGTACGCTCGAAGCGCATGTACGGCAACGCGACGCTCTCCGCCGTATTCCCGGGGGGAGAGCGGGAGATCTTCTTCCGGTATACCTACGCGGTGGCGACGCTGTGCGATGCGGCGGCGCTCTTTATCTCGCATATGCGGGAGGGCGGAAACTTAAACGAAGAATGTGCCGCGATGGCGGTCGTCTTCGAGCGTGCGCTGAGCGTCTGCCCGAAGTGCGGACGCACCCTGCTCCACCCCGGGGCGGAATGTATCATGTGCCGCTCCAAAATGCGGATTGTGAAAAAGCTCGCGCAATATATCAAGCCCCAGCGCGGCATGATCATCTTCTGCATTTTTCTCTCCCTCTTCACGACGGTGATGGCACTCGTGCCCCCGGCGATCACGGGATTTATCGTCGACGATGTCTTCCCCGCCTCGGGCGGCACCTCGGACAACAAAATCCTGCTCTGGATCGCCTCCTTCGGCGGCGGGGATGCGGGACGCGTCCTCATGACGATGATCCTGTGTCTCTTCTTTACCTATCTGTTACAATATACGGTCGGAATCCTGCGCTCCTATCTCATGCGCTCGGTCGGCGACCGTGCGGTCGCCGCGCTCCGCTCGGACATCTACCGCAAGGCACAGCACCTGCCGATGCGCTTCTATGACAAGACATCGACCGGCTCGGTCATCAACCGCATCGCCTCCGACTCGAACACGCTGCAACAGTTCATGCTCCGTATCACGCAGGAGGCGGTGGTTCACTTCTTCCAGATGATCGGTATCATCTGTATCATGCTGGCGATGAACCCTTCCCTGACCCTGCTCTCCCTTCTGCCGATCCCGCTGATCGTCCTTCTGACGCGTTTCTTCTCGAAGAAGTTGCGTCCCTACTACCGCAGAATCTGGCGCAGATGGTCCTCCGTCTTCGCGAATCTCGCGGACACGATCCCCTGTGTGAAGGTGGTGAAATCCTTCACGGGAGAGGAGCGCGCCGCAGAGAAGTTTGAAGAGAAGAACAACGACTGGCTGAACATCGACCTGAAGCTCGGCAAGATCGCGACCGCCTTTCCGCAGATCGTATCCTTCTGCGTGACCTGCGGCTCCCTTATCATCTGGGGCTTCGGCGGCAGCCGCGTCATCGACGGGGTCGCGGGATATTCCGCGGGTCTGATCGTCTCCTTCATCTCCTACGCCTCGATGTTCTATAACCCCGTCTCCTTCTTCGCGAATCTGTCCGACTCCTTCCAGAACGCGCTGTCCTCGACCGAGAAGATCCTCGACATTCTCGAGGCGGAGCCGGAGACGCAGGCAGAGTCGCATGTCGTGCCCGACCGTCTCAAGGGCAAGATCGAATTTTTGCATGTCTCCTTCTCCTTCGACCGGACGAAAAAGGTGCTCGACGATGTGTCCTTTACTCTGGAGCCCGGGGAGGTCGTCGGTATCGTCGGTACGACGGGATCGGGAAAATCCACGCTGATTAACCTTCTCATGCGCTTCTATGACGGCTACGCCGGCGAGATCCTCGTCGACGGGCACAATATCAAGAATTTCGACCTCTCCGCCTACCGCTCGAAGATCGGCTATGTCCAACAGGAGCCGCAGATGTTCAGCGACACGATCTTCAACAACATCGCCTACGGCAGACCGTCGGCGAGCGTCGATGAGGTCATTCACGCCGCCGATGTGGCGAATGCCCACGGCTTTATCGTCAGGCAACCGGACGCTTACGACACCTTACTCGGTGAGCGCGGCGTCGGTGTGTCGGGCGGTGAAAAACAGAGAATCTCCATTGCACGCGCGGTGCTGACCGATCCCTCCATTCTGATCTTCGACGAGGCGACCGCGGCGGTCGACTCGGAGACCGAGCGGCTGATTCAGGACGCGATCGACAAGCTGATCGCCGGAAAGACGACGCTGATGATCGCGCACCGTCTCTCCACCCTCCGCCGCGCGACGAGAATCCTCGTCGTGGATAACGGAAAGATCATCGAGAACGGCACGCCCGAAGAACTGATGGAGAAAAAGGGCAAGTATTACAAGCTCGTCATGATCCAGTCGATGGCGCAGGACGCCGAACGCATGAAAGAGGAGGAACGCTTCTGATGGAAGACATATTGCAAAACGGCGAGCGCCGACTCATCGGCGGCGAAGACAGACTCGCTCCGTCGGAAAATCACCTGCTCCGCCTTCTGACAAAGGAAGGCGAGGTGCTCGACCGTCTCGAGGCGCGCTACCTCTTCCCCATACATAAAACCGACGGCTACATCACGCTGCTCGACGAAGACGGTGTGGAGCGCGCCCTGATCCGCGCGCTCGCCGACCTTGACGACATCTCGCGGGAGGCGGTGGAGGCGGGGCTCGCCGACTACTACCTCGTCCCGAGAATTCTCAAAATCGTGCACGCAGTCGAAAAGTACGGCACTCTGCGCTGGACGGTGGAAACCGACCGCGGTCCCCGCTCCTTCGATATCCGCAATCAGAACCACGACATCCGGGTCTACAAGGACGGTTCGGTCAGAGTACGCGACGCGGACGACAACCGCTATCTGATCGAGGACTACCACGCCCTCGACGCGCACAGCAGGTCCTGCATGATATCGCAACTGTAACGAATGAAGAATGAAGAATTCAGAATGAAGAATGAAAAATCCCCATGGCGCAGAGGCTCGGAAAAGAGCCTGCACCGTGGGGATTTTACTTTCGCAGGGACATTCGCAATTCTTAATTCATAATTCTGAATTCTGAATTCTTTTTGCGCACTGTTATTTACATTTTCTTCTTATCCTGCCGATAGATAACTTTCAGAATCTTGGATTTATAGACCGCGCGGGGATCGGTGTAGCCGAGCTCGCGCGCCTTTTCATAGGCGGCATAGGCGCGATCTCTGTCGCAGGGGACGCCGACACCGAATTCATAGAGACAGCCGAGGGTGTAGGCACACTTTGCCACGCCGAGCTCGGCGGCGCTCTCGCCGACGCTCGCGGCGTCCGCGTACCGTCCGAGGTGAATGAGGTGCATCATATCCGAGTAGAGACGGGCAAGCAGTTTCTTCCGCTTCGCCTCATAGAGGGAGAGCAGGACGGGTCTGCCGCGCAGATCTCCGCCGCGCTCCGCGGTGAGGAACAGCTCTTCCGCACGGTGAAAATCTCTCGCGGTGCCGATGCCGCGGGCATAGCAGAGGGCAAGGGGCAGAAGTGCCTCCCCTTCTCCCGCCTCGTAGGCATCGCGGTAATGGCGGAACGCCTCCTTGCGGTCGCGATCGGTACCGATGCCGCGGAGATAACATTCGGCAAGACGGGTCTTCGCCGGGAGGTAACCGAGGACATCGGAGAGGGTGAAGAGGCGGAACGCCTCCTCGGGCGAGGAGGTAATCAGCTCCTCCGCCTTGGTGCACATCTCTTCTCTGTCGGTGCGGATCTTCGCCACCTTGGCGGCGGCTTCGGCATCGCCGTGAGAGGCGGCGCGGTCATAGGAAAGAATGGCGAGGGGAAGATTTCTCGTCCCGTCGGTACCGCCGAGGTAAAGGTCGCCGAGCTTCCGATAGCCGACGGCGTCTCCGGCTTCCGCCGCGCGGCTGAAGGCACGCTGTGCGCCGATGGCGTCGCGCTCGCCGAGCTTGCCCGAAAGGTAGAGATCGCCGAGGGCGATCGCCGCCTTTGCGTCCCCCTCTTCCGCCGCCATGCGGAGAAGCTCTTCGGCGTGTGCCGCCTCCCCTCTCGCGAGATAGCGCTCGGCGAGACGGAGGGTATAGACATTGTGTCCCGCGCGGATCAGGCGGACGGCGATCCGGTCGGTCACGGCGGGATAGCGGTCGCTCATACCGTAGAGGGCGAGAAGAAGAGAGTCGG
>CALAFS010000066.1 GCA_937892405.1 uncultured Clostridia bacterium | reverse complement strand
GATGATATTGATGGCGGAGAGCGCGTTGCTCCCCACGCAGTTGGCGATGAAGAGACCGTCCACCACGCTGTAAATCGAGGTGAATACCATCATGACGATGGAAGGGAGGGTAAAGCGCAGAAGCCGCGCCGTGGTGAAATGATCGGACAGACGGATTTTCATAGCGTCTCCTTTCTTAAAAAAATCAAAAATTTTGGGTGCAGACTTCCATTATACAGGATGAAGACGGGAATGTCAAGGGATAGTTTGCCCTTCTTTCGGGAAAAACAGAAGAAAAACGGAAATTTCCGTAAAAGAGGAGAAAATCATGTTGCGACTCCTTCTCGGGAACCTGGTCTCCCTGTCCGGTGCGGTCTTTCTCGGCGCCTCCTGCTTTGCAAAAGAGAAACGCACGGTCTATCTCTGTCTTTTTGCCGAATCCCTGCTACTCGCCGCGGCACAGCTCGTTTTCCGTATGCCGGCGGGCGCCGTTGCCCTGATCGTTGCCGCAGGACGGAATCTGCTCGTCGCCTTCGGACGCTTCGGACGGTGGGAGGCGGTGCTCTTTTCCGGTCTGACGCTTGTGTGCGGCGTCCTCGCCGATACCTCCGCGATCATGGGCGCCCTCGCCGATCCTCGCCTGTTTCTGAACTTTCTGCCCGTCATCGCCGGGGTACAGCTGACGATCGCCTCCTATGCGGCGAAGAGCCTGCGCGGCGTCAAATACAGTATTCTCGTCAATGTCTTTCTCTGGATCGTGTATTCGTTTTATATCCTCGATATCGTCACCGCATTCTCCAATCTCGCGATCTTCGCCGTCGACCTTATCGCCCTGATCGACATGAAGGGGAGAGAAAAAAGAGCGGCGGGTGAACCTGTCGGAAAATAAGGGAAAAACGCGGATTTTTCTCCCGCGCGTGCGCAAAATATAAATTATCCTTGACAAATGGGGGTATTTTGTGTATAATTATAATAATTATAGGTAGCGTTTATCAAAAGCGGGAATTCTTTCCGGAAAGAGAGGACGGCTCCCAGGGGTGGGACGGCGTCCGATCCTTTTCGACAGATCCCGCCGATTTTTCCGAAAGGCTATGATGAACTATGAATCTGATTAAGAATAAGCGGAAACAACTTTTGGCGTCCATTGACCTCTTGATGTACATCATCGTTTACATTATCGCGAATGTTCTGTCCTCCGTCACTGCGGGCGGTGCGATTCTGATGGCGGGAGGATACGCCGTCAGTGTCCTGCTTTTTGCCGTCTGCATCTTCGGCATGCGCGTGATTTTCGCCGTATATGCCGATGTCTGGCGCTATGCGAACTCGAGGAGCTATCTCGCCCTGATGGGCGCCGACTTCTTCGGCGGCGCGATCGCCATGGTGATCTCTTCCATGATTCCGTTCGTCTACCTCGGCTTTTGGCCGAGCGCGTCGATCATCGCCGCTTTGGATATGGTGACCCTCGCCTCCCGCTTTGTCTATCAGCAGTATTACCGTCACACGAACAACACCGCCCTTCAGATGAATAAGATCGGCGTCGCCATCATCGGCGCGGGACAGGTGGGCGCCATGCTTGCCGAAGAGCTGATCTATAACCCGAATTCCCACTATTACCCCGTCTGCTTCATTGATAAAAATGCG
>CALAFS010000065.1 GCA_937892405.1 uncultured Clostridia bacterium | reverse complement strand
GTCGTCGTTCTTCACGGCGTCAGCCGTACGGGGGTACGGCAAGCCGGGAAAACGGCGAGAGAAAAGCTCCGCTTTTCGGTCTTTCAAAATCTGCAAGCCCTCCCTACTTTTCGCGCCAATCTTCGGGAAATTCCTTCGCGAGTGACGCATTCGTATAGCGACGGTCGCCCGTCACCTCGCGGATCACATGGAGAAAATCGGGGAGGATTACCTCACATTCTTCACTCGGAATTTCCGTCTCAAGGATACAGGAGCGATTCTTCTGCGGATAGACATCAATCTCGTAAGATTGCCTGCCGATATAGAATAAATGCCTTGTTTTGTAAACAATTCTTCGCTTTCTATCTCTTATAAGGCGCAATTTGTGATATTCTTCCGCTGTGATTTCTTTTTCGTCCTCGATGGCGCTCATCGCGGAAATGCGGGTCTTGACCGTCTCGGTATAGACGGTTTTTCCTTTTGTTTTCCTCGCGCGGATCCTGTGAGTGACCCCCGGCGCGTCGGGAAGATAGACCTGCTCGATCCGACTCTTTCTGTACCCCTTCTGTCGTCTCAGAACGGCGAGATCGGGCATATCAATCAGAAACTTCCGCTCGGTCTCAATCGGTGGGTTCTTCGTTTCATCGCTCATCGTCGGAATTATCCTTCCGCCAGAGACTTTTTATATGCGAGATAGTCCTCGTAGTTCCCTGCACGGTCAATGAAGCCGTCGGGCGTAATCTCAATGATGCGGTTGGCGACGGTGTTGAGAATTTCGTAGTCGTGAGAGGAGAAAAGGATATTGCCGCGGAAGTTCTGCATGCCGTTGTTCACGGCAGTGATGGACTCAAGATCAAGATGGTCGGTCGGCTGGTCAATCATCAAAAGGTTGGAGCCGAACATCATCATGCGGGAAAACATGCAACGCACCTTCTCGCCACCCGAGAGAACCTCAACAGACTTGAACACCGCATCGTTGGAGAAGAGCATTTTTCCGAGGAAGCCGCGCAGATAACTCTCGGTCTGATCCTTGGAGTACTGGCGCATCCAGTCGAGAATGGACTCCTTATGCCCCTCAAAGTAGGCGGAATTATCATGCGGGAAATAGGATGTGGTAATGGAGACGCCGAACTTATACTCGCCCGCGTCCGCCTCTTCTTCCCCGTTCAGAATTTTGAACAAGTGTGTGACGGCAAGCTCGTTGCCGAGAAAGGCAATCTTATCGTCCTTGCCGACGCGGAAGGTCAGGTTCTTGAAGAGGGGCTTTCCGTCAATGCTCTTCGAGAGTCCCTCGACATAGAGAATTTCCTTGCCCGGCTCACGATCCATATCAAAGCCGATGAAAGGATAGCGACGGCTGGAGGCGGGAAGCTCTTCGACCGTCAGTTTATCGAGCAGTTTTCTGCGAGAGGTTGCCTGACGGGATTTCGACTTGTTCGCGGAGAAGCGGGAGATGAACGCCTGAAGTTCGGCGATCTTCTCTTCGTTCTTCTTGTTCTGCATTTTGATCATGCGCTGGATCATTTGGCTCGACTCATACCAGAACTCATAGTTGCCGACATACATCTTTATCTCGGAATAATCGATATCGACTATTCGCGTACAGACATTATTGAGGAAGTGGCGGTCATGCGAAACGAC
>CALAFS010000064.1 GCA_937892405.1 uncultured Clostridia bacterium | reverse complement strand
GCCATCTGCGAAGAAAAGTTTGTTTGCAATTCGTCATAAATTGTCAGGTCGGCAAGCGAGACCTTTTCTCCGTTGAGAATGTAATTTACGGCGCAAAGCGTCTGCATCACGCTCCCCAGCGGCATGGGAACAATGCTTTTCATCCCGGCAACAAAGTCGTCGGTATCGTCGGGCGAAACATCGGCAAGAAACGCGAGTGAGCGTAATTCCGCATCACTGACCGTCACCTGCCTTGTCGGCCCCATTACAATTCTTGTTTTTTCGCATTTTACAACGCCGTAATACTGAAACTGCGCGGTCATATAGTAACCGATATTCTTTTCTATGGCAAAGACCTCTTTTTTGCAGACATCCAACGGGTCGCGCGGAAGTCTGCCGACAAAGGAATAATAAACAAGGATGTCCCCGTCAAAAATCCGCACGGGAATTCCCGAAAGCCCCGCAATCACCGAGCACAGGTACCCCAGATCGATATTTTCCATGGCCATCACCTCGATTCAATACAATTATACCACAATCAATACAATAATGCAATACAAAAATGCCGCCGGATGATATAATGGAAGCAGAATAAAATCGGGAGGAGTCTATCTATGAAAAATAAGGCTTCCGAGCTTACCAAAAAAGAAAAATCCGCTCTTTTGCAGGGCACGGATTTTATGTACACCTGCGGAGTACCGAGGCTGGGTATTCCGCGACTTGCTATGGCGGACGGGCCTCACGGACTGCGCAAGCAGATCGGCGGCGGAGACAACGGAGTTTCCAAAAGCGAACCGGCAACCGCATTCCCGACGGCGGCGTGCGTGGCATCCTCCTGGAATCCCGAAAATGCCGAAAAAATCGGACGGGCGATCGGGGAGGAATGCCGGTATTACGGGGTACACATGCTTCTCGGTCCCGGTGTCAACATCAAGCGCAACCCGCTTTGCGGCAGAAATTTTGAATATTACAGCGAAGACCCGCTTCTTGCGGGAAAGTTCGGTGCGGCGTTTGTGCGCGGTGTGCAGTCCATGGGCGTAAGTGCCTGCGTCAAGCACTTTGCGCTCAACAATCAGGAAAATTTCCGTTTCGTCGGCAACTCTGTTGCAGATGAAAGAGCCGTACGGGAGATTTATCTGAAACCGTTTGAAACAGCCGTAAAGGAAGGCAAGCCCGGCGCGGTCATGTCATCCTACAACCGCATCAACGGCACTTTTGCTTCAGAAAACAAATGGCTTCTTACCGATGTTCTCCGCTCTGAGTGGGGCTTTGACGGCATCGTGATGAGCGACTGGGGCGGCACGCATGACCGCATTGCCGGAATCCGCGCCGGAGAGGATCTCGAAATGCCGGGTGATACGGCGGTCAGCCTGAAAAAGGTTTATGACGCGCTTTCGGACGGCAGTCTTTCCGAGGACGAAGCCAATACCTGTATTTCCCGTATCCTTGCCGCGACGGAAAAGTTCGCAACTGCGTCAAAAACGGAATCGTTTGACCGCGACCGTCACGCGGAGCTTGCCGCAGAAGTCGCGGCGGACAGCGCGGTGCTGATGAAAAACGACGGCACGCTTCCGCTGGACAGAACAAAGTCGGTTTGCATCATCGGTGAACTGTTTGAAAAAATGCGTTATCAGGGTTCCGGCAGTTCGATGATCTCGCCGACAACGGTTGTTACGCATAAAGATGCGTTCGATACGCGCGGTATCCGATATGCGTATGCACGCGGTTACAGCGCAGGAGTTGATCCTGCGGAAGGCAAGCAGATTGCGGAGGCGGTTGCGCTCGCGGAGAAATACGAGACCGTTCTTTTGTACATCGGACTTACAGACCTTGCCGAAAGTGAAGGCGGCGACAGGGCGCACATGCGCCTTCCGGACGATCAGCTGGAACTGGTCAATGCTTTGATAAAAACGGGAAAAAAGATTGTTGTTGTGCTTTCGGGCGGGTCACCTGTGGAGCTTCCGTTTGCGGATGGCGTTAACGCCATTCTGAACCTTTATCTGCCGGGGCAGTGCGGCGGCGAAGCCGGAGCGAGACTGCTTTTCGGCGAAGCCAATCCGTCTGGAAAGTTGGCAGAGACCTGGTACAAGAGCTATGCCGATGTTCCTTACGGCGATGAATACAGCAAAAAATACAATGAGTTTTACAAGGAGAGCGTATTCGTCGGCTACCGCTATGCGAAAACAGCGAAGGTGAAGCCCGCTTTCCCGTTTGGATTTGGGCTTTCCTATACGGATTTCGAATACAAAAATCTTGCCGTGACAAGCGAAAACGGGGTTGTCACAGCAGTTCTGACCGTCCGCAACACGGGCAACCGTGACGGCGCGGAGGTCGTCCAGCTTTATGTGAAAAACAATGAAAATTCTGCCGTATTCAAACCGGAAAGCGAACTGCGTGCATTCCGAAAAGTATATTTGAAGGCAGGAGAAGAAAAGGTTGTCACACTTTCATTTGCTTTGCCCGAGCTTGCGTTCTGGAATATCGAAACAAAATCATGGACGCTTGAAAACGGAGAATACACCGTTGCAATCGGCGCATCAAGCGAGGATATTTGCCTGACCGCGCCGCTGACAGTGGCGGATGGCATTACGGCGATTTCACCGTATCCGGACAATATCAACGAAAAAATGAAGCGTGCAGAGTCGATTGACGATGAAACATTTTCCGCATTGCTCGGCACACCGTTGCCCAATGAACCGCCGGTTTTGCCGCTGACCATGGAAAGCCGTTTCTGCGATTTTCAGAAAACTTTTATGGGCAGGATTCTCTACAAT
>CALAFS010000063.1 GCA_937892405.1 uncultured Clostridia bacterium | reverse complement strand
TCGAGGTCTTGCCGTATTTTTTGCCGATCTCCGCGAGCACCGGTTCCTCGAACATACCGCCTCTGCCCTCGCCGAAGGGTGCCCATGCCTCGTGCTGAACACCGTACTTGACCATCCATTCGTGTGCCTCGGTCTGCTGATCGTGCGGGTGTGTCTCCTCCTGATTGACCATCGGCTTGATACGGGCAAAGGAGCAGATGTCGACAAGGCGGTCGGGATAGAAGTTGGAAACACCGATCGCGCGCAGTTTCCCCTCTTCGTAAAGATCCTCAAGTGCACGCCATGCGCCGTAAACATCCGAGAAGGGCTGATGCAGAAGGACAAGATCAATGTAGTCGGTTTTCAGCTTGCGCATGGATTCGAGAACCGATGCTCTCGTTTCTCCATATCCGTAATGCTCGATCCAGACCTTTGTCGTAAGGAAAATCTCTTTACGCGG
Organism: uncultured Clostridia bacterium; assembly: GCA_937892405.1. Lineage (GTDB taxonomy): Bacteria > Bacillota > Clostridia > Oscillospirales > CAG-272 > UBA1740. The sequence goes on along the minus strand of CALAFS010000063.1, from coordinate 4,818 downwards.
GATGCCGGACTTTACGATCGCCTCGCCGACTTCTTCTTCGTTAAAATACGCCTGCGCCGTGTCGATGTGCCGATAACCGACCGAGAGCGCGTCGAGCACGCACCGCTCACATTCGTCCTTCGACACCTGATAGACGCCGTAGCCGAGCTTCGGCATTTTCACGCCGTTTGATAAAGTACCATATTCCATAGGAAAAGCCTCCTGTTCTTTTTTCTTTGCTCTTATTATATCACAGCTTCCTCCTTTACGGAATCTTCTGTTGGTTGATTTTGCATGAACCGAAGGTTTATGCAAAAAGCAGCCGACCCGAATTTACCTTCGGATCGGCTGTTTTTTACAGGGTTACGCCTGTTTTATAAAATGCGATTTCCCGCATGTCTTCGCTTTTACAGCGATAGTCTCCTTCTGCCGTGCGGAGAAGAAGGCCGAAGAGCGCGGCATCGTCCATGCCGTACGCGTTGAAATCAATCCAGTTCGCCTTTTTGTCCGCGATTCGATCGTTTGACGCGATCTTCATCGTGGGCACGAAGGTCGAGAAGGGCGTCCCCCGTCCCGTCGTGAAGAGCACGATCTGACATCCCGCCGCGGCAAGCGCCGTCGCGGCGACAAGATCGTTCCCCGGTGCATACAGAACGCTGACGCCGGGCTTTTTCACGCGGTCGCCATACGCGAGCACATCGACAATCTTCGTGTGTCCCGCCTTTTCGATACAGCCGAGCGATTTCTCCTCCAAGGTGGTGATTCCGCCTTTTTTATTCCCGGGACTCGGATTTTCGTATACAGGAAATCCGAGGTCGGTATAGGACTTTTTGAATCGCACGATCATATCGCGATAGGTGCGGAAGGTCTTCTCATCTTCGCACTTATTCATCAGAAGCTGTTCGGCACCGAACATCTCGGGCACCTCGGTCAACACCGCGGCTCCGCCATAGGCGACCACGCGGTCACTGATTTTTCCAACCGTCGGATTGGCGGTGATCCCCGAGTAGCCGTCGGAGCCGCCGCATTTCACCCCGATACAGAGCTTGGAAATCGGCACCTCCACGCGTCGCATGGCGCGGGCACGGGCGGCGAAGTCACGGAGAATCTCCACACCCCGTGCCTGCTCGTCTTCTTCGTCCTGACAATTGAAGCCGACCACATTGTGCCGCCCCAAAGCCGAAAGCTCGTCCAGAATCGGCGCCAGCGCGTTGTTCTCGCATCCGAGTCCCAAAAGAAGGACGAACGCGGCATTCGGATGGCAGGCGATCGAGACAATCAGCTTTCTGATGTTTTCCGCGTCCTCGCCGAGCTGACTGCATCCGAACTGATGTGTCAGAGCATAAATTCCGTCGACCCCCTCGCCGACCTCGCTCTGTATCGCGCGGGAAAGGCGCTCGGCGATGCCGTTGACACAGCCGACCGTCGGCAGAATGAAAATCTCGTTTCTGACGCCGACACTGCCGTCTTCACGAAGGTATCCGTGAAAGGTTCCGTTCTTCTTTTTCGGTTCTTTGGCGGCATAATGATAAGAATAGGTTACATTTTCGTCAAGATGTGAGCGCATATTGTGCGTATGCACCCATGCACCGGCGGGAATGTCCTCAGTCGCACGACCGATGATCTGACCGTATTTGATGACGAACTCCCCTTTTTTGATCGTGGCCAGGGCGAACTTATGTCCTGCCGGCACCGTATCTGTCCCGGAAAGAGACACCGCCACATTGTCCCGCTCGTCAATGCGAATATTCTCCCCTGTCATAAAAGACTCCGTTCCTCCGCCGAAGGCGGCAAATAAAGGACTGACGCATTTTCCTCAAAACGGGTGAACCCCGTTTTGAGGAAAATGCGTGCGTAAAATACAGGAACGCTCCCATATAACGAACTTATACTCTCGCGCCTTTACACATTAAGATTAGCAAGTTTTTCACTCACCGCATCGGCAAAGCCGGGGATCGTCGTGAGGTCCATGCCGAAGACATCTTCACGCGACATAAATGCCACGGGCGATCCGCCCGCCGCAAAATACGCGAGTGTCTCTTTATCATCGCGAAGCTCGGTGTCGCCGCTCTTCAAAGAAACCATGAAGCGGTCGCCCTCCGCACGCACCTTGCTGTAAAGGAAAAGTAAATACGCAAACCCGGTCGCGAGGTGCACCGGGCATCTGCCGTTCGCCGCCGTATAGTCAAGGACGCTCGGCAGAACGCGGGCACGCCACTTCGACATGCTGTTCAGCGCGATGGAGGAGAGCATGTGATTGAGATACGGATTTTCAAACCGTGCGAGAACCGCGTCGGCAAACTTCCGCACCGACGCCCGATCTTCCGAGACAAACGGCAGAATCTCAAGATCCATCGTCTCTCTGACAAATGCGGAGAGACGCTCGTCCTTCATGCAATCGTACACCGTTTCGGCGCCTTCCACCATACCGGCGGCGACAAGGTTCGTGTGACTGCCGTTGAGCACACGGACTTTCTGCTTCTTGTAATGTGCGATATCGTTTGTCAGAATGACATCAATCCCATGGTGTCCCTCGGGAATCAGATCTGCGATCTTCCCCTTCTTCTCAATCGCCCAAAGACCGAACGGCTCGCCGACCGAGGCAAGCTCGTCATGCTCACCGATCAGGGCGTCGAGATGTGCACATTCCTCGGGCGTCTTCGGGTGTCCCGAGACAATACGATCCACCAGCGTGTTGCAATACACATTTTCCCGCTCGTTGTATGCACGGAATGCCTCGGGCAGGTGCCAGAGGTCGATATACCGATCTACGCAGTACTTCAGCGCATCGGCATTGTTGTCGATCAGCTCGACGGGGAGAAGATACAGCCCGGGCAGTCCCGCCTCATAGCGCGCGTAGAGGAGTTTCGTCAGTTTCGCGGGATAGGTGATCCCCTCAAAGCCGTCAAACATATCCTCTGCGGAAAAGACAATGCCCGCCTCGGTCGTGTTGGATACCAGAATCCGAAGTTCGGGATCGAGCACCGCCGCCATATAGGCGTCATACTCTTCGTACGGCGAGATCGCGGCGTGCACGACGCGGATCTCTCTCACGCGCTCGACCGGCTTCCCCTCTTCCATACCGCGAAGGACGATGTGATAGCGGCACCCCTGTCTTTTGAAGGGTTCAAGAGAGCCGTGCGCGATCGGCTTTACGATCGTGACGGAATATTCCCGCCCCTCTTCGCAGAGAGTGTCAAAGTAGTGTTCGGCAAAAGTACGGAGAAAGTTTCCTTCTCCGTACTGTAAGATTTTAATCATTTTCTGCCCCTTACTTCTTCACGATGAAGCGATCAATTGCGTGATAGAAGGAATCGGGATCGTCGGTATGCGCTTCCACCTTGATGGGGGAAAGCAGATCGAGGGAAAAGATACCCATAATGGACTTTGCGTCGATGACATAGCGTCCCTGCACAAGATCGACCTCATAGTCGAGCAGGATCACCGCATTGACAAAATCGCGAATGTCCTGAATGGTCTTCAGTGTGATGTAAACTTCGGTCATGGAAATGCCTCCTTGTATTTATAAAGTTTTACTAAGTACATTATAGCAGAGGTGATCCGCTTTGTCAATGGGTCACGGAAGGTTCGCGTCCTTTTTTTCGTCCTTCTCTTCGCGGGGGGAAAGCACCTCACGGCGGAAGTCGTCGCACATCTTCCGATAGCGCACGGGATCCGAAAAATAAGACAGTCCGTGATCGGCACCGGGATAGGTGAAGAAGCGGACAGCCGGATTCGCGGCAGCGATCTCCCGACTCATCTCACAAGGCACGAAGGTGTCTCCCTCGCCGTGTACGAGGAGAATCGGCACCATCGCTTCTCCGACCGCTCCGAGGGCAGACGCCGCAGAGGGATCAAACCCGCCGAACAGGCGCGCCCCGAGCCGCACCAAAGGATACAGCACACGCCCCGGGAGATGATGATCCGCCGCCACCTTTTCGATGATTTCCTTCGGTGAGGAATAGGGACAGTCGGCTAAAATGCCCCGTACATTCGCAGGGAGCGGGAGTGCGGACGCCATCAGGACGGTAGCCGCCCCCATGGAGACGCCACTCAGCAGAATCTCCGTCTCCGCGCCGAAACGACGCACGACCTCCTCTGCCCATGTGAAAACATCGAAGCGCTCGAGCACGCCGAAGGCGATAGTCTTTCCCCCGCTCTTTCCGTGTGCGCGCTGATCGACGAGCAGAAGGTTCGTGCCGTAGCGCACCGCGCTCTCATGTGCGACACACCCGTCATGGATCGCCGTACTGCGATACCCGTGAAAGGCGATCTCCACCGGAGCGCCCTTTTCTCTCTCATAATACCGCCCGAAGAGCGTCAGCCCGTCATGCGACACGACGGTGATCTCCCGGAAGTCCGCCGCCTCCGCCGCGTCGACGCGGGAAAGAAACTCCTTTTTCACCGCGGCAAGTGCGGGATCGGAAGAAAAGAAACGATTGCCTGTCCTCCGCTTTTTTTCGGGGGAGAAAAACGCGATGCGGTATACCTCATACGAAAAAAGAAGCGCAAGTGCCGAAATTCCAACGATCAAAATCAAAAACCACATATATCCCCCAAAGAAGAAAGTTCCCTTACAGTATACCACACTTCGGGAAAGGACGCAAGGGCACCGACAAAAGTCGGGAGAAAATTCGCATATCCTCTTGATTTTTGCGCGCGAAAGGACTATAATAGAATCTGTTCGTTTGAAGATAAAAGAAATTTTCGGAGAGTAAAATCATGGAATATTATGTTGTTCTTCTGCCGCTCGCACTGCTCCTCGTGGTGTCAAAGCTGTTGATGAAAGCCTGTAATAAACTCGGGATCCCCGCCGTCATCGGCATGCTCCTCGCCGGG
>CALAFS010000062.1 GCA_937892405.1 uncultured Clostridia bacterium | reverse complement strand
TTCATAATTCTTAATTCTACATTCGATAAGTTCTTCATTCATAATTCTTAATTGTTAAGGTGGTTTTATGAAAAAAATTATTGTTGACCTTCTCGGTGCGGATCACAGCGAGGGGGAACTTCTTGACGGCGCGCTCGCCGCACTTGCGGACGACGCGTCCCTTTCCCTGATCCTTGTCGGGAGCGAAGCGCTCACCGAAGACGCCCTGCGCGCGCGGGGCGCGGATCTCTCCCGCGTCGAAATTCTCACCGCGACCGACGCCATCACCGGAGAGGATTCTCCGGTCGTCGTCGCACGCGGGCGGGAAGGCTCTTCGATGGCGATCGCCTTTTCCACACTGAAAAACCGCGAGGACGCCGCGGCGCTTGTCTCGGCGGGAAACACGGGTGCGATGCTCGTCGCTTCGCTCTACCGTCTCGGTCTTGTCGGCGGCGTCCGTCGCCCGGCACTTGCCACCGCCCTGCTGACGCCCGGCGGGGAGCGCGTCTGCCTGCTTGACTGTGGGGCGAATGTCGACTGCCGCGCCGAGCTTCTCGAGGGGTTCGCCTATCTCGGCGCCGCCTTCTCCATCGCGGAATGTGGGAAAGAAAATCCGCGCGTCGGTCTTTTCTCCGTCGGCAAAGAGGAGCACAAGGGCAACGCCGTGACGCACGAGGTTTTCCCTCTTCTGAAAGAGAGCCCGCTGAATTTCATCGGCAATATCGAAGGGTATGATGTCTTCTCGGGCAATGTCGATGTCGTCGTGTGCGACGGCTTCGTCGGCAACGCGATCCTGAAGGTCGCCGAGTCGGTCGGTAAGGGCGCCGCGGCGCACATGGCGTCCACCCTGCGCGGCAAGGTGGAGGACAAGCCTTTGACCGAGGCGGCGGCAGAGACCTACCGCCTCTTCGATTACAATACCGAGGGCGGCGCCGTCATGCTCGGCACAAAGAAGGTCGTCGTCAAGGCGCACGGCGCCGCGACCGCCCCCACCCTCCGCGCCTGCATTCGCGAGGCGAAAGCCCTCGCCGAGGCAGACCTCCCCGCGAAGATCTCTTCCCTGTTCGGGAAATAAAAAGCACTTCACGATATGAAGAGGCTCAAAAGAATTTCTAAAAAAGAGAACCCTCCCGCGAAGAAAAAGAGAAAAAGCACCAAAAAGCGAAACCAGAACGAAAAACCGCGACCTTCGCTCAAGTCCGAAGGTCGCGGTTTTCTCTCTGTTCCTTCCCTGCGCAGATCGTAAATGTGTAAACGATGTCCCTTCCCACATTGTAAATCTTGCACTTACAGAGAATTCAGAATGAAGCATGCAGAACTTATCGAATGTAGAATTAAGAATTATGAATTCAGAATTATTTACTCTCGATATAAAGTCAGCTATCATAACAGCGTAAAAAAGAGGATATATCGCCGTGTTTTTTTGTGTAGGGGTCGGCGTCCTCGACGACCCGTTACGCAAAGTTTATCGTTCACCTGCTCACGGGGGCACTCGTCCCGACGACCCGCAAAACGCAAAGATTCGATTTGCGTTATCGGGAGGCAATATACCCGTAGGGGCGACCATCGGTCGCCCGCTTCGCTCCCTTCGCTATCTCTCTATGCCTTGTTATCGGCTTTTTGCCCGGGCAAGCTCCCTCTGTGATTTTTTATAAAAAGACACCTCCCTCGAAGCGTTCCGCCTTGAAGGAGGCTTTGGTATGTAAATTTGCCGCATGATCGCGTCTTTGCTTCGTGTAAAAACATATGCGGAAGCGGGCGACCGATGGTCGCCCCTACAAGGGAAGCGAGCAAAAATGCCTCGAAGAAACGCGTGCAATCAACAAAGCGTAGCGGGTCGTCGGGGGCGCCGACCCCTACGGCGTCACCTTAATTCAGAATTCAGAATGCTACATTGTCAAC
>CALAFS010000061.1 GCA_937892405.1 uncultured Clostridia bacterium | reverse complement strand
ATCGGCGCGATTCTCGCCGCGTTTGCGGGAATTATGGGAGACTTCGGCATGTATATCCTCTATGCCGGAATTCTGCTTTTCGCCGTTACCACCCTCTTCCAGCTTGTCACCCTGCCATGCGAGTTCAACGCCTCGCACCGTGCGCTTGTCCGCCTGCGTGAGACCGGGGAATACTCGAACAAAGAGCTTGCCGGTGCGAGAAAGGTTCTTTCCGCTGCCGCCCTCACCTATGTCGCCGCGCTCGCCGTCTCTCTGCTCCAGCTTCTCCGTCTGATCGCCATGTTCGCGGGGAACGGCAAGAACAGAAGAAGATGAATCTCCGCGCCCTGACCCTCACTCTGCTCACCGAATGGGAAGAGCAGGGGAAATACGCCAATCTCGCGCTCTCCTCGCACCGCATGGATTCCCTGACGCCCGAGGAGACCGCACGCGTCACCGCGCTCTTTTATACGGTGACCGAGCACCTTCTGACCCTTGACTATATCGCTTTGGCGCTCGCCGGGCGGAGCGGTGCGGAGGTTCGTGTGCATACCCTCCGCCTTCTGCGTCTCGGTCTGTCCGAGCTTCTGTATCTTGACGGCACACCCGACTATGCCGCCGTCGCCGAGACGGTGAATCTCGCCGAGGATCGCGGGGAGGCGTCCTTTGTCAATGCGATCCTCCGTGAGGCGATCCGCCGCCGTGAAAGCGGCACACTTCCTCTTCCCGACAGAAAGAAGAATCTCGCCCGCTACCTGTCGGTGCGCTATTCCGTTTCTCTTTGGATTGTAAAGAATTATTTGCGAATATACGGAGAAGAGGACACAGAAGCCCTCCTCTCCTTCTTTGAAAAGCATCGCGGCTATGATCTCTCGGTCAATCCTTTGAAGATTTCCCGCGACGCATGCCTTGAAAAACTCATTGCCGCAGAAATCCCCGCGACCCCCTTCTCGGATCTTTCGGTGCGCCTCTCCGAGAGTGTTCCGCCGCGTACCCTCCCGGGCTTTGCCGAGGGGGAATTCCATGTACAGGATGGGGCGAGCGCCCTCGCCGTCCGCATCCTCGACCCGAGAGCGGGAGAGCGCGTGATTGATGTCGCCGCCGCCCCGGGAGGGAAGAGCTTTGCAATTGCCGAACGCATGGGCGACCGCGGCGAGGTTTTCTCTTTTGACCTTCATGAGAATAAACTCTCTCTGATTGCCTCAGGCGCCGCGCGCCTCGGGCTCACCTCTCTGCACATTGCCGCGCGTGACGGTACCGATCCCGACCCCGCCCTTTTCGGCACGGCGGATCGCGTCCTCTGTGACCTCCCGTGCTCGGGGCTCGGCGTCCTCGCGAAGAAGCCCGATCTGCGTTATAAGTCCGAAGAGGGGACAAAAGAGCTTCCCGCCCTGCAAAAGAGAATTCTCTCCGCATCCGTCCGCTATCTGAAAAAGGGCGGTATCCTCGTCTATTCCACCTGCACCCTGAGAAAAGAAGAAAACGAAGATGTCGTCGCGGCGTTTCTTGCAGATCACCCCGACTTTTCCCCCGTCCCCTTCGACGCCTTCGGCGAAAGATGGGACGGCAGTATGACCGCCTTCCCGCCGAAGAGCGGGACGGACGGCTTCTTTATTGCGAAATTCCAAAAAAATGCCTGAAAGGAGACGCGCATGACCGATCTTTATGCCATGACTGCCGATGAGCTGACATCTTTTGTCATATCTCTTGGTGAGCCGAAATTTCGCGCCGCGCAGATCGCCTCCTTTCTGAAGAGCGGCGTTCCCATTGACGAGATGACGAACCTGCCGAAATCCCTGCGGGAAAAACTGAAAGAAACTACCCTTGACACGCTCCCTCGCGTAGAGGAAAAGTTAGTGTCGAAAATCGACGGTACCGTCAAATACCTTTTCCGCCTTCATGACGGAGAGTGTATCGAGAGCGTTTTCATGCGCTATCATCACGGCAACACCATCTGCATCTCCAGTCAGGTCGGGTGCCGTATGGGGTGTCGCTTCTGCGCGTCCACCCTCGCAGGCAGAGTCCGCGATCTTCTTCCCTCCGAGCTCCTCGGGCAGATCATCGCCGCCGAGCGGGATATGGGAGAGCGGGTGTCGAATATCGTCATGATGGGCATCGGCGAGCCGCTCGATAACTATGACAATGTCCTGAAGTTCCTCCGTCTTGTCAACAGGGAAGACGGACTGAACATCGGCTATCGGCACATCTCCCTTTCCACCTGCGGCGTCGTGCCGAAGATCCGCGCCCTCGCGGAGGAAAAACTGCCGATCACCCTTTCGATCTCTCTGCACGCCGCGACCGATGAGGCGCGCGACGCCATCATGCCCGTCAATCATAAGTGGAAGATCGCCGAGCTTCTCGACGCCTGCCGCCATTATTACGAAACCACCGGGCGCCGCATTTCCTTTGAATATACGCTCATCTCGGGGAAGAACGACGGCGAGGCGGACGCCCGCGCACTTTCCCGCCTGCTTCGCGGTGCCTTCCGCGGCACCGATGCCCCCATTCATGTCAACCTGATCCGCGTCAACGAGGTCGCGGAGACCGGCATGCACGCCGGCAGTGTCGAGTCGGCGAACCGCTTCGCCGCGCTCTTAACCGAGGCGGGGATTACCGCCACGGTGCGCCGTCGTCTCGGCAGTGATGTGAACGCCGCCTGCGGACAGCTCCGCCGTGCCCGTGCCGGGGCGGGAGGCAATCCGTGATCCGCGAGGTGGAGGGGAAGGTCGTCAAGGGGCTCGGCGGACTTTTCGATACCCGCACCTTCGACCCTTCGCGCGGAGAAGAGCACTTTCTCACAAGGGCAAAGGGGAACCTTCGCCGCGACGATGCCCGCGTCCTTGTCGGAGACAATGTGCGCGTGCAGATCGACGACGCCACCCCCGACGGGATCGTGATTTCGGCTGTCCTCGAGAGGAAAAACGCTCTGATCCGTCCCCCGATGGCGAACCTCGATATTCTCTTTATCGTCCTTGCGGCAAAGAAGCCGGCTCCCGTTCTCACCACCCTCGATAAGCTCATCGCCATCGCGGAGCACAATCATATCGACCCCGTCGTCGTTATTACCAAGACCGACCTCGGAGAAGAGGACGCCGAGCGGTACGCTGACATTTACCATACGGCGAAAATTCCGCTTTTTGTCACCTCTTCTTTACAAAACGAAGGAATCTCCGCGCTGAAATCCTACATAGACATCCATGTGACAGACGGCGTCACCGCCGCCTTCGCCGGCGCCTCCGGCGTCGGAAAATCCACGCTGATGAATGCGCTCTTTCCCTCGCTCTCCCTCGCCACCTCGGCGATCTCCGAGAAGATCGGGAGGGGAAAGCACACCACCCGCCATGTCGAGCTTTTTCCCGTCGGCGACGCGGCGCATGCCGGATTTCTCGCCGATACCCCCGGCTTTTCGCTCCTCGATTTCGAGCATTTCGACTTCTTCACACTGGAGGATCTGCCCGATACCTTCCGGGAGTTCCGCCCCTACCGCGGCATGTGCCGCTATGCCGACTGCACCCATGTCGGCGAGAGTGCGGCGGAGTGTGCGATCGCCCGCGCGGCGGAGGAAGGGAAGATTGCTCCCTCCCGTCTCGCCTCTTACCGTTCCCTCTATACCGTTCTGAAAAACAAAAATCCCTATGATCGCTGAATACAAACCACGCGGGGCAATCCGTTTCGGATTGCCCCGCGTGGCTTTTTGAAAATTTGCCGGAAAAGACTGCCGTGTACTTTGCCGATCACGGCACCTTATTTTACCATGACATTCCGGCACACCGGTTTGTAGCGGCAGGTCTCGCACACCGTGCTCTGTCCCTCTCTTTTCATCGGTACCGCGGCGATGTCCCCGCTCTTCATGCGGGCGACAATGCGGCGTACCCCGTTTTCCACCGTCTCGGAGAGCACCTGCCATCCCTCTTCCGTGTAAAGAAGATCGGAGGCTTTGAAGGAGCCGTCCTTCTCCCGTTTCAGGGGCAGATAGTCGGCGTTCATCGCACCGAGGGAGAGCGGATTTTCGAGCAGCATGCCGGAGCGCGTCTGTTCTGCCTTGAGCGCGGCGTGCGTGTCCTCGTGCGGGGAATTCAGCGTGCCGCCGCTCGTCGCGGCGTGAATGTAGAGCACCCCCGCGGGGATCAGCACCCCCTCTTTCCCGACACCGATCCGATCGAGAAACGCGGGATCGCGACTTTCGACCACCGCACGAAGGTAGAGGAACATCTGAAGATTTTTTCCCTCCTCGAGATCCTTCGGCGAGAATTTTTTGCTTCCCGTCTTGTAGTCGATGACCCGCACATAGACATCTTCGCCGTCCGAGTAGGTGTCGACGCGGTCGATCGTACCGTAGAGGGAAATGTCGGTGCCGTCCTCCGCGCAGATCCTGACAGGGGAGGGCGCGCCCTCGGTACCGTCGCGGATCTCAAGCTCGAAGAAGCGGGGGACGAAGCGGCAACCGGAAAGCTCGTCGCAGAGTCCTTCCACAATTACATTTGCCGCACGGATCAGCCGCTCGATCAGAAGGTCTTCCCGCACCGGATTGTCGGTGCCCGCCCCGCGGAGTGTCGCGAGGTATTCCTCCGCCGCCTGACGGATTCGCGTATTCTTTTCTTCCGCGCGCATGGTCTGAATGTCAATTCTCTCCGCCGTCACCGAGGCAAAGAACTTTTCGAGGATCGCATGGAGGAAGGAACCGATGTTCATCGCGTCGAACGCCGCCTGACGATCCCGCCCGAGCCGCAGAACATATTCGCAGAAATGCGAGAGCGGGCAGGAGAGATAGTTTTCGATCCGCGACTGCGTCAGCGCGAGGTCGTGCGCGTAGAGCGTCGCCGCCGTCTCCTCCGATAGTTTCAGCGAGGCGTTGAGTAAAGGCGCGTCCGCCGCCGCCACCTCGGACGCATGCCCCGCGCGGAGAAGCGCCTCGCGTAAGGATGCACTTTCCGTGCCCTCCTCACCGAGTGCGAGCAGAGCGGCGCTCGGCGTCTGTACCCGTCGCGAAAGGGGCAGGGAGGAGATGTCACACACGCTGACCGCCCCGCCCGATAATCTTTCGATATGCGGGATCACCTCGGACGGTGAGAGGGGCTTGAAGGCGGCGTCTTTTTCATGAAACAGGAGATTTACCTCGTCCCGCCCCGCCGCGAACGCACGCGAGAAGATAAACAACTCTCTCGCATACCGCAGATCTTCCTCGGGCGGCAGAGGATAGCCGAGGGAGGAGAGGAGCCCCCGCTCTTTCTCGGAAAAACAGGAGAGGGCAGGCGCCGCGGCGGGGAACTCTCCCTCGTTCACACCGAAAAGATAGACGATTTTCTTCCCCGACAGGCGGAGCATGTCTGCCGAACCGACCGTCACCTCGTCGATGGCGGCAGGGATTCGCCCGACATCGACCGAGGAGAAGAGCAGACGGAGAAGTCCCGCATAGGTGCGCGCGTCTACCGTAAGATCGCCGAGCGTGTCTACCAGCGTGTCGAGAAGGTCGGCGAAAATGGCGAAGAGCCCCGCACATTCCTCCGCCGCCCCCGTTTCTCCCGCTGCGAGAAGCGCCTCTGCCTGTGCGGCGAGCTTTTTCTCGGCCGAGAGCCGATCAAGGAAGGCGAACAGCCTCTCCGAGTGTTCCCTGACGGTGAGCGTTCCGCCTGCGTCTTCCGCAAAGGCGGAGAGCGGCGAGAGCAGTTTTTTTCTCGTTTCGTTCACGCGGAGAAGAAAGGCGTCCGCGTCGGGCGACTTCCGGTTCGTGTACCCGTCGGGATTCATGTTCCAGAGAATCCCGTCGACAAAGCGCCTGCCGTGGATCTTCCATGTCTCGACATACAGTTCGAACTCGTCCGCCTCGTCCCGCGTGATGCCCGCGTGGGCGCACTTCGCGTATCGGATCACATCTTCCGTCCGATATCCGCCGACCGCCACTGCGTAAGCGCTCTCGATCAGGTTCGCAAGCTCGGTCTCCGTGATGTCCCTTTTTCGGGAGAAGAAGACGGGAATCTTCGCGTCGGTGAGTGCCGTGTCGAGAATTCCGGCGTAGCTTCCCGCGTCCCGTACCACGACGGCAATGTCACGGTATCGGATGCCTTTTTGCACTTTGCTCCGGATATCCGCGGCGATAAAATCCGCGCTCTCTTTCGGTGTTCTGCCGCGATAGCAGTGTAGTGAACCGTCATATTGTAAAGAAATATTCTCATAATTTGTCGTTTTCTTCCAGAGAAGAGGTAAAACACCGGCGAGAAATTCCGAGGATGTCGTGTTCTGCCCGTCGATTTTGACGAGCTTTCTCTCCACGCTTTCTCTCGCCGCGAGGGAGAGAAGCCTCTCCTCCGTGTCGCGCACCTCGGTGTATTCAAAGGCGTCGTCTCCCACCTTCGGGAGTACGAGCGCCACCGTCACCGCCGTGCGACGGAAAAGACGGGCGAGAATTTTATATTGTGGCACCGTGAAGGAGGTGAACCCCTCGAGGAAGATCTCCGTATCCGCGAGGAGCGTCGGATATTCCGCGAGTTTTTCCTCCGCCACCGCGAGGTCGTCCTCCCCGTCCGCGTATTTCTCTCCGTGCCGTGCACGGAAGCCTGCGAGGAGAAGGGAGAGGTCGGACAGCTTGTCCGAAAGACGGGCGTCCTTGTCTTCGACTTCTTTTGCCGCACGGGTAAGTTCCTCGGGCGTGAGGGAGAGTGCGCGCAGCTCGGACAGGTCGCCGAGCGCCATCTCCGCCTCGCCCGCCGTCGGTACGGCGGCGTGTGTTCCCTTCAGCAGCGGGGACAGCTCCGCGAGCGTGCGCCACATCAGAAGGGACTTTGTCACCTTGTCGGAATAGCTTGCTCCCACACCTCCCGTCACACGGAAAATGCGGTCGGACAGACGGGAGAAGTTCGTGACCTCGAAGAGCAGGGGCGCACTGTCGGGGAGCGCGTCCGCCATCTCCCGCTCGGCGAGCAGAGTGCCCTGTTCCGGCACGATCAGAAGCGCGCGCCGTCCCGCCTTCACCGCCGCACAGGCGCGCGCATAAATCTCGCGCCGCGGGTCGGACAGAAAACTTCCGCGAATCACACAGAGCATCTTATGTTTCACCTCCGAAGAATTTTTCGTTCAGCCGGTACCCGTCTCCCCGCGAGGAAAAGATGATCTTTTCGTCGCCGTCTTCGAGCTTTTTCCGTAAATAGTGAATGTACACATTGAGAATCCCCGCATCCGACGCTCCCGTGAACACATCGGCGAGGAGTTCCTCCCGCCCGACATACCCGCCCTTTGCCTCGGCAAGGCGGGAGAGCAGGGAGAATTCCCCCTCCGAGAGCCGCACGGTGCGCCCGTCGAGCGTGACGGTGCGTCCGTCCGTCCCGAGCGTGAGTCGCGGCATCTTCCGCCCGACCCCGAGCACTGCCACCCGCACACTGCCGAGCGGGAAGGGGAGGGAAAAGAGCTTTGTCGGGTGCCCCGTCACCGCCGTTTTTTCCTTCCGCGTAAAAAGAAAGCAGGGCATATCCGGAAGCGGTCGGTTCCCCACACGGTCAAGGTCGATAAAATACGCGTCCCCCCGGGGCAGATCGCCGCCTTTTTCTTTCACGATCCGAAAGTCGGTGAACAGCCCGTCCACCTCATAGATCAGCAGGTCGGCAAAATACCGGTCGTCACTCAGAATCACGGCACGCTCCATGAAAGCCCCTCACTTTCTTAATAAATTAGAATTCTGCCTTTATTATATCGCAAAGGAGGCGCGTTGTCAAGCGAGGGGACGCCGAAAAACAAAAAAGCGCAAGAAAAGAATATTTTCCCTCGCTATTGACATATCCATGCTTATGTGCTACAATATCTTTGGCATCGGAACGGCTTCCCACCTGCGGGTTCCGTCCGGTCGTCCGTTTATTTTTTACTTATTACTTAATTTTTGCCGTCGAAGGACGGCGGAACGGAGATTTTTATATGAAAAACGGAAGTGAATACCGCGCTCTTGCGAGAGAGCAACTCGGAGGTCAGCTGTTCGGCAACACATGGCTTTACGCCGTCCTGATCGCTCTCATCTATACCGCTGTCAGCTCTCTTTTGGGTGCCACCGGCTTCGGTGTCATCCTGATGTTCCTGATCGAGGGCTTCTTTATGACCGGCGTCGCCGTCATCTCGATGAAGCTCGTGCACGGCGGCAAAGAGATCGACTTTAATGATCTTCTCGCCGCGAAGGACAACATCGGCGCAGCCCTTCTTCTCGGTCTGATGCGTAACCTCTTCACCCTTCTCTGGACACTTCTCTTCATCGTGCCCGGTATCATCAAGGCGTATGCCTATTCGCAGTGCTACTATCTCTTTGCGGAGCACCCGGAATGGGATTGGAAGATGTGCCTTTCCGAGAGTGAGAAGATGATGCGCGGTAAGAAGTGGAGCCTCTTCTGCCTCGATCTCTCCTTCCTCGGCTGGTGGATCGTCGGCGCCCTTTGCCTTGGTGTCGGTACCCTCTGGGTCGCACCCTATCACATCATGGCGAGAGCCAACTTCTACGAGGACCTCTCACACGAGCCCATCGTCGAATAAGTCGAACAACATAAAAACTTCCCGCGGTGTCATCGCACTGCGGGAAAATTTTTATGTTATTGAAATCCGTGAGATGCGGTTCACCCGTACCTCCGAACCTTAAAATCCGAGTTCCGAGAGCCACGCGACGAGCCACTCACCCCAGCGCGCAATGTACGGCGTGTCGGCGTTGCAACCGTATGCCGTGTCGGCGAGTCCCATGCCGTGCGGACCGTGCGGCAGAATGTGCATTTCCACCGGGACGCCCACGGTGCGAAGCCGCGTGGCATAGCGGTAGGAGTTGATGACATTGACGCAGGCGTCGTCGGAGGTGTGCCAGAGGAACGCGGGGCAGGTGTGCCGATCCGCAATCACGGCAGGGGAGACCGAGGCGCCGAGATCTGTATTTTCTTCGCCGAGCAGCCCCTTTTTTGATCCCATGTGGACGATCGCATCGTCCGAGGTGTCAATGACGGGATAGCAGAGGATCGACGCGTTCGGGAAGGGGGAAACCTCGTCCGTTTTGTCCGCGCCTTCCCCGTCGATCGCGGGGCGATAGGTCGAGACGAGCGCGGCGAGATGACCGCCGGCAGAGGAGCCCATCACCGCGATTTTGTCGGGTGAGATGCCGTACTTCGCGGCATTTTCTCTTACGAGGCGCACGGCGCGGCGCGCATCGAGAAGCTCGGTAGGGAAGCGGTTCGGCGAGACGCGGTAGTCGACGACAAAGGCGTCGAAGCCGTGATCGTTCAAGAAGCGGGCATACCCGTCGCCTTCGTGCGGCGCACGGATTTCGTATCCCCCACCGGGGAAGATCACGACGGTGCCGTCATGCGTTTTGTTTTTCGCCGCGTAGTAGGTCATCATCGGGACTTCGCCCCCCGCGATCTGCCGCGGCGCTCCGTTTTTCCAAAGAGGGAAGGTTTCTTTTTTCATTTTGTCACATCTTTCCCGCCCGAAGGCGCAGGTTTTGTTGTTTCGGTCAGGGCGTCCGCCGTTTTTGCGGCGTACGCGACGCCGATCGGCTGTAAGAGCACGAGCGTCAGAAGTAAAAAGAGATAGCGCGAGATCAGGTAAACGATCTCCCCCGTCGAGTAAATACCCGATACTCCGAGGAAGAAAGTGACCGTGTCCGCCGTCTCCCGCACGAGTCCCGCCGCGAAGAGGAGGAGCACCGCAGAAAAGACGGCGCACGGCAGCGGACGGTCAAGGGCAAAGGCGCCGCCCGCCCGATCGGTCAGCGCGACGCGGGCGTCGGTCTTGCCGCACCTCTTTTTGAAAAGCAGCGACACGAGGAGCAGGAGAAGAAGAAATACCGCAAAATATGCGAGCGCCACCCCGAGAGAGATCAGCGCCGCGAGTAGGATCGCGTGGAGAGTGTCATACCCCTCGGCGAGTAAGCCGTAGGTGCGCTGGGGAATCTCATAGAAAATCCGTGAGAGCGCGAGCGCTCCGCCGTAGAGCAGGGCAGGCACCCGCCCCGCACACTGCGAGAAGGAGAGCATACCCGCACATGCCGTCACCGGCAGAAGATAAGACACGAAGTCCGCGAGAAAATACACGAAATAAATCAGCACCTGATCCGCCGTGAAGACGGAGATGAGATAGTAGGCACAGAAGAGCGCCAGATGAAAAAAGGAGAACGCGGCAAAGGAAAAGAGCGTCAGTCTGACACACGGGCGACTCATATTATACCTCCTACCCTGAATTGTTCCCATTGTATCATATTCCGCATAGAATTGCAAGAGGTAAGAGAAAAAAAGGAGCACGCGCCGATGAGAAACGATGATTTTTTCCGCCCCGACACGCCCCCGACGGGGGAGAGCTACGAGGATTTTTTCCGTACAGCGGAGGAACGCTATCCCGCCCTCCGCGTCACCCGCTTTGCGAAGAGCCTTCTCGGCAGAGAGATTTTTGCCGCCAGGATCGGAGACGGCGGGCGGCACCTCTTCTATGTCGGCACCCACCATGCCCTTGAGTGGATCACCTCCTATCTTCTCATGGATATGATACTGGAGCTTGCCTCCGCCGCAGAGGAAAAACGGCAAATCGAAGGTATCAATATCGGATTCTTACTACAAAACTTTACATTTACGATCCTTCCGGTGCTGAACCCGGACGGCGTCCGCCTTGCTCTCGGCGAGATCGGCGAAACGCCTCTGCACGACAGACAGCTCCGCATGTCGGGCGGAGATTTCTCTTCATGGCAGGCGAACGCCCGCGGCGTCGACCTCAATCATAACTATGACCGCGGCTTCTCTGCCTATAAGCGCCTTGAGAGGGAAGAGGGCATTTTCCCGGGACCTACCCGTTTTGCGGGCGAGTATCCGGAGAGCGAGCCGGAGACTCACGCCGTCGCCTCCTACCTCCGCACGACCGTGCCGGAGGCGGTGATTACCCTCCATTCGCAGGGGGAAGAAATTTATTTTTCCCCGCGCACCGATCCGCGCGCCGGGCGCATTGCCCGCCGCCTCTCCCGTGTCCTTTCCTATCCGGTTGCCACTCCGGTGGGACTTGCCGCATACGGCGGGCTCGCCGATTACGCCGGCGATGTCCTCGGAATCCCTTCCTATACGATCGAGGTTGGCAGAGGGAAGAACCCCTTGCCACTTACGGATTATCCCGCTCTCCGCCGCCGCGTCCTGCCCGCACTCTTCCGCTTCGGCACAATGCTTTGATCAATGCAAATTCAGAATGAAGAATTGTATCGATTGAATGCAGAATGAAGAATTATGAATTCAGAATTATATCAATGAGAAATTCTTTTTTCTTTCCTCTCTCGCCGCAGGCGAATTTCACATACCGCAGGTATATTTCACGCGCGAAGCGCATTTCACCCGACCGCGGGTCGGATTTCGTTGCGGGTTGCAAGGTGCAACCCGCCGTCGGCGCCAAGGGCGACCCGCCACGCTCTGCTTTCTGCCGCCCGCTTTTTCGAGGTGATTCCGTCCATTTCCATCGTAGGGGCGATCATCGGTCGCCCGCTTCTTCGTCGTCTCTATCGCCAAGCGCTTTTTTGAGGCATTTTCGCCCATTCCCGCGCCCGCTCTGAAGAGTCTCCCACTCACCACCCTAAATTCATGAACTTTTTGTAAACTTTTTCTTTTTTGATCTACCTCCTTGACAATCGCCCTAAAATACGATATAATTTTAAGGCTGTGCGATGGCACAGACATTATATCTCACATAGCGTCGTGGGCATTGCCGGTGCTCTTATGAGTCGCAGTGCGGAAACGCTATGGCGGAAAAACCAAGGAGGAACATGAAAATGTTCGAAATTACGATCAAGCAGTTGCTTGAAGCAGGCGTTCACTTCGGTCACCCGACCAAGAAGTGGAACCCGAAGATGGCAGAGTACATCTTCACCCAGAGAAACGGAATCCACATCGTCGACCTTCAGAAGACCGTCAAGAAGTTTGAAGAAGCGTACAACTTCGTCAACGAGATGGCGCAGGAAGGCGGCACGCTCCTCTTCGTCGGTACGAAGAAGCAGGCGGCGGAGACCATGCGTGAGGAAGCCACGAGATGCGGTATGTTCTATGTGAATGTCCGCTGGCCCGGCGGTATGCTCACGAACTTCCACACCATTCGCAAGTCGATCAAGCGTCTGAAGGATCTTGAAAAGATGCAGGCAGACGGCACCTTCGATCTCCTTCCGAAGAAGGAAG
>CALAFS010000060.1 GCA_937892405.1 uncultured Clostridia bacterium | reverse complement strand
GAGGTGCTGTCCATGGTCCAGTTGTTCATGGAGTAATTCGCCGGTACACCGGTGGTCTTATAAAGGACGTCACCTTTGGAGAGGGAACAGAAACGGAGCGGCTCTTTCGCCCCGGCGACTGCTCCGCAGCTGTCAAGTACCGTAAAATCGGGATACAGCTCCCGGAAAGTGCCGGCACTGACATCGGGTTTCTTCGACACATCGACGGTGTGCGCGCTGTCATCGACGGTGACCGTCCCCTGCGTCGTCGTGCTCTGCACCGCAAAGACGGCGAGACACGCGGAGGTGATAACGAGCACGACGATACATATCGCGGCGATCGTTTTCACCATCGGCTTTGAAAAATGAAGATTCATCGGATCTCCTCCTTGATGATTCCGCCGGTATGGTCCGACGGTATTTCTGCCTATATTGTATAGAAAAGAAGAGAAAGCGTCAATCTCCGAAAGTAGCGACAGCAATGACTTTTTCCGACAAATATAATAATTAAAAGAAAAATGAATTGTAAAAAATGGCGCAATTGTATATTTTTTCTTGACTTTCGGAGAAAAATACGGTATAATCGGGAAGAAGAAACGGGAGGATGAAAAATGAAGAACCGAACGGAAAATCTCTCCGTGATCCCCTGGCAGCCGACCGATCCGCGGGAGCGGGTAATCCTGAGTTTTCATCCGTCGGAGCGGGTGATCGACTATCATGCGCACGCATTCTATGAATTCAATTATATCATGCGCGGCAGATGTACGAATATTGTGGAAGGAAAGGCCGTGCAGATGAGTGAGGGAGATATTTCGCTCTTACCGCCGGATGTGTATCATACGGTTTTCGCCTCGCGGGACAGTTTTGTGTTGAACATTATGGTGGAACCGACCTTCTTTGAGGCGTGTGCGGTGGAATTTACCGACGCCCCCTCCGCGTGTGCGACCTTTCTGAAGGCATTGAACACTCAGGTTTATTACCGCTATCTTTTCTGCCGCGGGTGCACACACCTTCTCCCGGTTGTCACCGACCTTGTGAACAACTGTCTCAGACGATTCAATCCGATGTATTATCGCGAAGATGCCTTTCTCGACCATCTGAAAGAAGTCTATCTTACACATCAGGAACTCAGAATATGGCATTGGTTGCTCGCACAGATCCGCCTGAGAGAAATTCTGCTCGCCATGACCTACGACACCTGTGACGAAGAGCTGTCCGCGCAGCATCGGAAGACGGGACTACCGGTCGGCGCGGTGCTCTCGTATATCAACCTCAACTACCGCACGGTGACATTGCCCGAGTTGTCGGCGCATTTCCATTATTCGGAGACGCACCTTTCCCGCCTTTTGCGCGAGGAGACGGGGGATTCTTTCTCGCACCTGTTGCTCGGCGCCCGCCTGTCGCACGCACAGCTTCTGCTCTGCGACACGGATCTCGGAATGGCAGAGATCTCCGCCGAGATCGGATACGACGCCCCCGCCTACTTTTTCCGTGCATTCAAAAAGGCGTACGGAATCACCCCTCTTGCCTATCGCAGGCAGGCAAGACGGGCGGTCGGCAGAAAAGAAAAAGAGTAGAATACGGGAAAAATGTCCGTACGGAACGGATTCCCTTGCAATCGCCGGCAAAATGTGCTATACTGAAGGAAGAAAACCGTTTTTGGGAGGGATCGCATGTCAGAGATCACGAAGCGGGCGCTCGAGCAGTCCTTAAAGAATCTGCTCTTAAAAAAGCCCCTGACGAAAATCACCATCAACGACATCACCGAGGATTGCGGGATCAACCGCATGACCTTCTATTACCATTTCAAGGACATTTACGACCTTGTCGAGTGGTCCTGCCTTGAGGACGCGCGCCGCGCCCTCGAAGAAAAGAAGACCCACGACACATGGCAGCAGGGCTTTCTTCAGATCTTCGAGGCGGTGAAGGAGAACAAACCCTTCATTATGAATGTCTACCGCTGTGTCCCGCGGGAACAGGTGGAAAAATACCTGCGACCGCTGGTGGATCATCTCATTCTCGAGGTCATTCACGAGGAGATCCGCGACCTCCGCGTGCGGGAGGAGGATCAGAAGTTCATCGCCGACATCTATTCCTATATCTTCATCGGTCTGATGCTCGACTGGATCAAGGACGACATGCGGGAGGATCCGAAGGCGATCGTCGACCGCCTCGCGACGCTGATTACCGGTTCGGTGTCCGCCGCCCTTTCCCGCTTCGCATACTGATTTTATCAAAATCCCCGAAGTGATAAAATTTTATACACTTTCGCGCCCCGTGATAAGCTTTTTATCACGGGGCGCTTTCTGTTTATTGTAAAAGGGCGAAAAATCGGTATAATGGAATCAGAAAATAAATTTCGGAGGTTTGAAAACCATGTATTATTCTTCTGGAACCTATGAATCTTTTGCCCGCCCGGAGAAGCCGAAGGACGCGGATAAAAAATCCGCCTATATCATCGGCACGGGACTTGCCGGACTGACGGCGGCATTCTACCTTGTCCGCGACGGACAGGTGAAAGGGGAGCACATTCACCTTCTTGAAAAACTGGATCTCGCCGGTGGCAGCTGCGACGGCAGAAAGGATGTCACGAAGGGCTTCTTCATGCGCGGCGGACGCGAGATGGACAACCACTTCGAGGTCATGTGGGATGTCTTCCGCGATGTCCCCTCGATTGAGAATCCCGGACTCTCCGTGCTGGACGAGTACTATTATCTGAATAAGCACGACCCGAACTATTCTCTCTGCCGTGCGACCGTCAACTGCGGTGAGGACGCCCACACCGACAAGGAGTTCCGCCTCGATAAGGAATCGGCGCTCGCCCTGTCGAAGCTCTTCATCACCCCCGAAAAGGATCTTGAGGACAAGAAGATTTCCGATGTCCTTCCCGAGAGCTTCTGGGACACGAACTTCTGGCTCTACTGGCAGACGATGTTCGCCTTCCAGAAGTGGTCGAGTGCGCTGGAGATGAAGCGCTATCTCTGCCGCTATGTCCACCACATCGACGGGCTCCCCGATTTCAGCGCACTCCGTTTCACAAAGTACAATCAGTACGAGAGCATGATTCTTCCTCTTGTGAAGTACCTCGAGTCCCACGGCGTCACCATCGAGTACGGCATGGATGTGAAGAATGTCATCATCGAGACGGTCGGCGACAAGAAGATCGCGAGAAAGATCGTCTATAAGAAGGACGGAGAAGAGAAGACCATCGACCTCGTCGAGGACGACCTCGTCTTCATCACGAACGGCTGCTGCACCGACACGAGCTGCTACGGCGACCAGACGCACGCGCCCGATCTCTCCCATCTGAAAAACGGTGTCGGCGAGTCGTGGGATATGTGGAAAGCCATCGCCGCACAGGCAAAGCACGGCGAGTACGGCAACCCCGACGTCTTCTGCAGCGACATCGAGGCGACCAACTGGATGAGCGCCACCGTCGCCACCTCGGACGAAGAGGTTCTCCGCCATATCATCGGCATCTGCAAGCGCGACCCGAGAGAGGGAAAGGTCACGACCGGCGGTATCGTCACGGTCAAGGACAGCGTCAACAACTGGTATCTCTCCTGGACGATCAACCGTCAGCCGCAGTTCAAGTCGCAGGATAAGAACATGGTGCTTGTCTGGCTCTACGGTCTTCATACCGACAGAGAGGGCAACTATGTGAAGAAGGCGATGCGCGACTGCACCGGTGAGGAGATCTGCCGTGAATGGCTCTATCACATCGGCGTCCCGACCGACAGAATCGAAACCCTCGCAAAAGAGGCGTGCAACACGACCACCTGCTTCATGCCCTATATCAACGCGTTCTTCCAGCCGAGAAAGAACGAGGACCGTCCCCTCGTCGTGCCGACCGGTGCCGTCAACTTCGCCTTCCTCGGTCAGTTCGCCGAGACGCCCCGCGACACCATCTTCACGACCGAGTATTCGATGCGTACCGGCATGGAGGCGGTCTACACCCTCCTCGATGTCGACCGCGGCGTCCCCGAGGTCTTCGGGAGCAAGTACGATGTGCGCGAGCTTCTGAAAGCCTGCTATTACGCGATCGACAAAAAGAAGATCACCGACCTGAAGCTGACCTGGAAGGAAAAGCTCCTTCTGAAGATTGTTCTCCACGCGGTCGAAGGCACCGATATCGAAACCCTCCTCCGCGAAAACGGATTGATCGAATAATAGATCCCCCACCCCAAAAAACAAGCGGATCCCCGAAAAGGGATCCGCTTGTTTTTCATTTTGCAAAGAACTATTTGCAAATAAAGGTTTTTATGCTTTTTCAATCTGCCAGCCTTCGGCGCGTTTGCGGATCTCGGTAAAGCGGCGGTAAATGCCGTTCTGCCCGAGAAGCTCCTCGTGCGTGCCGCGCTCGGCGATCTGTCCGTCGTTTACGACGAGGATCTGATCCGCCGAGCGGATCGTCGCGAGACGGTGCGCGATGGTGATGACGGTTTTGCCGCGCGTCAGCTCGGTGATCGCCGACTGGATCAGGTGTTCGTTCTCGGGGTCGATGCCTGCGGTCGCTTCGTCAAGAATGATGATCGGCGCGTCCTTCAGGATCGCACGCGCGATCGAGACGCGCTGGCGCTCGCCGCCCGAGAGCGTGCCGCCGCCCTCGCCGACCACGGTGTCATAGCCGTTCGGCAGTGCCATGATGAAGTCATGGCAACGCGCCTTTTTCGCCGCGGCGATCATCTCTTCTTCGGTCGCGTCCGGCTTGCCGAAACAGATGTTCGCCCGCAGGGTGTCGTGGAAGAGATAGACATTCTGGAAGACCATCGAGAGATTCGCGAGCAGGCTGTCGCAGGTGAACTCCCGCAGATCGTGTCCGCCGAGGCGGATTTTTCCGCTCTGCGGGTCGTAGAATCTCGCGATCAGCGAGCAGATCGTGCTCTTGCCCGAGCCGGAGGGACCGACGATGGCGGTCGAGCTGCCCTCCGGGATCCGGAGACTGACATCGCGCAGGACAAGGCGGTCATCATAGCCGAAATTCACATGATCGAATTCGATGTCGAAGTGCTCGGGGGTGATGTCCTTACCGTCCGCGTCGATGAAGTGATTTTCCTTGAGCGCATCCAGTTGATCCATCGCGTCGTCGATGACGCCGAGCGTGTGCGCACTGTCGCTGATCGGCTCGAGACTTGCGAAAATGCTGAAGGAGTAGAAGACGAACATCAGCATGACGGAGAAGTCCATGCTGCCCGCAAGGCACATCAGCGCCGCCGCCATCGCGAGTCCGACCGACCCGCACTTGAGCGCGAGCAGATGAAGCGCGTTGCCGGGGAGGTAGCCCCATTCGATTTTCAGATGAATGTTCTTGCTGTCCTCGATCGCACGCGATACGGCGTCCATCGCCGCGCCGTCCTTGCCGAAGGATTTCACCACCGCGAGTCCGCGCGCGTATTCGATGGCGGCGCCCGTCATATCACGGTTCGCCTGTGCCTCGATCGGCGCGTTCTTTTTGCTGTAATGCGAGATCAGGAGCATGGCAGAGAAGGACAGCCCCGCCGCCGCGAGCGCGATCAGCGCCGTCAGCGGACTGAAGAAGAGCAGGACGAGGAAGATCACGAGGAAATTCAGATACCCGCCGACAAAGTTGTCGATCATGCGGATGCCCATGCCCTCGAGCGTCCCGAGCCCCGTGGTGATCGAGTTCAGAATGTTGCCCGTGCTCACCTTGTCGAAGTAGCCGAGGGACACGCGCTTCAGCGCGTCGCCCACCGCGAGGCGGTCGCGCGCGGTCAGCCGGTAGCCGATCGGCTCCTGCAGTCTTGCGCGGAAGTAGTCGAAGAGGAAGCGGAAGAAGACCAGGGCGACCTGAATCAGAATCGACTTCCAGATCCATGAGGCGTCGGGCGTCTCTCCCGCGACCGTCGCTTCGATCAGCCCGCCGACCGTGTAGGCGGCAAGCCCGAGGGGAAGTGCCGTGAAAATGTGCGAGAGGAAGGTCATGAGAAATCCGAGATACAGCTTTCCCTTAAACTCTCCGCACCAGCGAATGATCCGTTTTACCGTTCCGAACATTTCAGTTTCCCTCCTTTGCGGCAGAGGACGAAACCGCCCACGCCTTTGCTCCGATGTGTGCCTGCCACATGTCATGATAGAGCGGGCAACCGGAGAGGAGCGCCTCCTGCGTCCCCTCGGCAACGATGCTGCCGTTTTTCAGCACCACGATATTGTCCGCGTTCTTGATGGTCGAGAGGCGGTGCGCGATGACGAGCAGGGTCTTGCCGCGGGTCAGGGCGGCAATGCTCGCCTGCAATTTGTCTTCGTTTTCGGGATCGGTGAAGGCGGTCGCCTCATCGAGAATCACGATCGGCGCGTTTTTCAGAAGCATGCGCGCGATGGCGATCCGCTGTTTTTCACCGCCGGAGAGACGGTTGCCCGCCTCGCCTGCCGGGGTGTCATAGCCCCGCGGCAGCTTTTCGATGAATTCTTCGCACTGCGCCGCCCGCGCCGCCGCGCGCACCTCTTCGTCGGTCGCCTTCGGGTTGCCGAGACGGATATTTTCGAGCAGGGAACAGTTGAAAAGGAAGTTGTCCTGCGTGACAAAGCTCACAAGCCCCGAAAGCTCCGAAAGGGGCATTTTTCTGACATCGACCCCGCCGACGGTAATCGTGCCGTCCGTCGTGTCCCAGAATCTTGCGATCAGCTTCGCCACCGTGGATTTACCGCCGCCCGACGGACCCACGAGGGCGGTGAAGCTCCCTTCGGGGAGTGTTAGGTTGATGCCGTGGAGCACCTCGTCCTCCGCCTTGCCGGTGTAGGAGAAACGGACATCGGAGAGCACCACATCGGTGTGTGTCACGGGCACCGCCTCCGTAGGCTCGGGGAGGGAGGGCATCTCGAGGAACTCTTCCAGTCCCTCGACGGTAAACTTCACCTGCCGCATGTTTTCGGAAAAGACCTCGAGCTTTGCAAGAGAGCCGACCATCGAGATGGACAGCATGACGACGAGCGCCGCCGCAGGCGCCGTGATGACCCCCGCCCCCGCGAGTGCGAGCGCGACGGGGAGCGTGCCGATCAGCGTGGAGGGGAAGAGGGCAAAGGCGAGCTTCATCGTCGCGAAGGTGGAGGAGAGCCACTTAACGACGAAGGTGCGGAAGTCGGTGATCGCACCGGCGTACTTTTCATAGGAAACACCCGCTCTGCCGAACGCCTTAATGACCTCGATGCCTTCAATATATTCTACTACGGTGCTGTTCATGTAGTTGTTTGCTTTGTCGTACTTTGTGAAGTTCTGCCCGCTGATCTTGAAGGTCAGCCCCATGCACACGACGGAGAGAGGGAAGGTCACAAGAGAGGCGAGCGCGAGCCGCCAGTCGATCACCGCGAGCGCGACAATGCTCACGATCGGGAGCACGAGGTGTCCCGCCCCCTCGGGGATCATGTGCGCGAGGGGAGGCTCGAGGTTCTCGATCTTGTCGACCATCATGCTTTTGATTTCACCGATCGGGTGATTTTCCACATCGCCGAGCGGCGCATGCAGAAAGCGGTCGGCAAGTCTCCGTCGTAGCCCCGCGAGAATCCGGAATGCCATGCTGTGCGAGATCCCCGTCGAGAGGGTGAAGGTGAGGATCTTCAGGGCATAGGCGAGCAGGGCGAGAAGACACCAAAGGACAATCCCGTCTGCCGTCGCCTCTCCCGCGACGAAAAGACAGATGACGCGGTACATGCAGAAGAAGGGGAGCAGTCCGAGCGTGACGGACAGCACCGAGAGAATGACCGAAGCCCAAAGGCGCCGTTTTTCTCCTTCCGCATAGGCAAAAAGAACTTTTGTAAAGCTTTGTTTCTCTTTCATGCCATATTTCCTTTCTTTTGTAAGTTAGCAAAAACTAACCATTGAATATAAAAGTAAGCGTTTTTCTCCCTGTCGGCGGAAAAGTCCGCCGACAGGGAAGAGGGGCGCTTATCCCTGCTTCTTGTGATACCCGCAGTCGCAGTACGGACCGCCCGAGGCAAGGGTGTACTCTCTCACGAAATCCGTGACACCGCCCGCCTCCGCCATCGTGTAATCGAGGCGGCACATCGCAGGCACGAGGTCGTAAAGCCCAAGCTCCCGCATCAGCGTGCAGATTCCGCAAGTCGTAAAGCGCGCCTCATACCCGCTCCCGTCGGGATATTCGTAAAAATCCATATTCCACGAGTAGGGGTTGCGGTCGGCGGCTTTCAGCGCGGCGGTCTTTTTCATGGATTCGATGTCTTTTTCCGTGAACTTTTTCTTTCCGCTCGCCTGACAGAACCGACGCATCGGCGCCGTCATCATTGAGTTTGCGTAATAGTCGGTCAGCGGACCTACCTCGGGTCGCTTCGGCATGGAGAGAAGAAAGGCGCCGAGCATCGCGCAGTTCACGATATTCATGAGAAAGCGATCCTCCCGCTCGAATTCCGGGAGCTTTCCGATGATCTCGCGATATTTTTTCTTTGCCTCTTTCGTGATCTTCTTCGCGTCCTTCGGATCGACGGCGAGATCGCTTGTCAGATGACGACGAAAAGAGCCGTGAAAGAGCACCCACATACCCATCGGCATACCGAAATATTTCATGTTCTGTCCTCCCTTTTCGGCGGCGTGTCATGCTGCCGTTCGTTAGCAATCGCTAACCACCGAGCTTTCAAAAAGCCGCAAAAACGCGGCGCTTCGTCGCCGTAATATCGTTTCCGGTCGGCGTTCCGTGAAGTATTATAGCACGCTTTTCTCCTTTTTTCAAGAGGAATCCCCGATTTTGCGGAAAAAGAAATCGGATTTTTGCGCTTTGCTTTTCTTTTTCCCCGAAGCTGCCGATGGCGGAGACGAAAAAGAGCCGTGGCTGTCGCACCCGGCGACAGCCACGGCTCTTTGAGGGTTTTGCTTATTCGGTTCTCAGGGCGACGACCGGATCCTTCCGCGCGGCAGAGGAGGCGGGGATCAGACCCGAGATGAGCGTCAGCGCGATGCTGAGCAGGACGAGCAGGAGCGCCTGACCGATCGGCAGGGCGGCGATGTTCGGGATCCCGATCAGCGGGTAGAGAATCAGGTTGACGATCGCGGAGATCAGGTAAGTGACGAGAATTCCGAAGAGTCCCGCGAGCGTACCGATGATGAAGGTCTCCGCGTTGAAGAGGTGGCTGACATCCTTCTTCCGTCCGCCGAGGGAGCGGATGACGCCGATCTCCTTGATTCTCTCCACCACCGAGACATAGGTGATGATACCGATCATGACGGTCGAGACGACAAGGGAGATCGAGGTGAAGGCGATCAGCGCATAGGAGATAATGTCGATCATCGTATTGATGATGTTGATAACGAGAGAGAGCGTGTCGGTGTAGGTGACATTCGCACGGTCGCCTTTGGCGATCGTGGCGCCGTCTACCGTGATGTCGCCGTCATTGTTCCACGCGTCGAGATATTCGGTGACGAGATCCTTCGAGTCGAAGGAGACGGGGTAGATCGAGACGTCGTTGGCGACGGAGACACCGCCGAGATTGCGGAGGGAGAGGTAGCGCAGATCCGACATATTCAGTCCGCCCGTGCCGCCCGCAGAGCCGGAGCCCGAGCCGGAGCCGCCGCCCATACTGCCGAAGGCGGACATCATATCCTGCATCGAGAGAGAAGAGCCGACATAGCCGGTCGCCGTCTTCGTCTCACCGTTCCAGAGGTACTCATAGGTGTAGGTGATACCGAAGGGCATGCCGTTCATCGAGCCGCTGGTGATCGTCTCTTTTCCCGAGTCGCGAAGGGAGGTGACGATCTTGCTGTCCGCGTTCTCTTCGAGAATCGTGTCGGTCAGCGCCTTCGTGTAGTAGATGCCCGAGGAGAGGGAGCCGTAGGAGACATTCTCCTTGCGGGTCAGGATACCGACGACCTTCAGCGTCTTGCCATGTCCCTCATATCCCGTCGTATCGTGACGGTAGGTATAGCTGCCGGGGAGGACGCCTTCGCCGAAAATGTCGTCGTTCGGATACCAGGTGAAGGTCTTTCCGAGCAGCTCGTCGTAGGTGAAATAGGAACGGTAGAGCGCCTCGTCATAGGTGCCGTCGCCCGTCGCCTTGTTGATGATCTCGAGGAATTCGTCCTGTGCGAAGTATCCGATTCTCGCGAGCAGAAGGTCGGAGAGACGGTCGTTCTTGTCGAGGACGAGCATCACCTCGTCCGCTCCCTCCGCGATGTGCCCCGCGCGGATATCGTATTGCGACGCTATGTATTCTTTGCTGTCCGGCATCTGCTCAAAGGCGGGGACAATCGTCGTCGCATAGGTCGCATATTTGGCAAAATCCGTCTCGGAAATGATCGACATGTAAATATTGGTTAGCGCAGAGACGGAAATTTTCTTGGTTTCACCGCCTTTGACGGCGGCAAAATCGGTGTAAATGTTGTTCGTCACATCAATGCCGTAGTCGAGGAGCATTGCCGCATAGTAATCTCTCGGCATCGCCTTGACATAATTGATATATGCCTCGGTGAGATCGTTCTCGATCACCATGGAGTCCATGTCCTTTCCCGTCTTCGCAAGGTAGGCGACAAGGGAATTGATATAGACGCGGTTCGGGTGCTTGATGATCTCCTCTTTGTCCGAGCGATCCATCATGGAGGTTAAGGCATTCAGATCGTAGGTCGTCTCCGAGATGGTGATCGGGTTGCCCGAGAGCATGTCGTCCTGCATCGAGGCGACATATCCCTTGATACCGGCGGAGAAGGCGAGCACCATCGCGATACCGATGATACCGATCGATCCCGCGATCCCCACCATCGCGGTGCGTCCCCGCTTGGAGAAGAGGTTGCGCGCCGAGAGGCGAAAGGCGGTGAAGAAGGACATCTTCGCCTTTTCCTTCGGCTTTTTCTTTTTCTCATCCGTGACGGCTGCCGGCGTTGCCTCTTTTTCCGCGCGCATCTCCGCTTCCTCTTCTTCAAAGGAGAAGGGGTTCGAGTCCTCTGTCACCTGCCCGTCGAGCAGGCGGATAATGCGCGTCGAGTACTGCATCGCAAGCTCGGGGTTGTGCGTTACCATGATGACGAGGCGCTCTCCCGCGATCTCACGGATCAGATCCATGATCTGTACGCTCGTCACGGTGTCGAGGGCGCCGGTCGGCTCGTCCGCGAGCAGGATCTCCGGGTCGTTCACGAGCGCTCTCGCGATGGCGACTCTCTGGCATTGACCGCCCGAGAGCTGGTTCGGCTTCTGATTGTACTTTCCCTTGAGACCGACGCGGTCGAGCACCGCCTTCGCGCGGCGGGTACGCTCTTCCTTGCCGATCCCCGCGATCGTCAGCGCGAGCTCCACATTGCCGAGCACCGTCTGGTGCGGAATGAGGTTGTAGCTCTGGAAGATGAAGCCGACTCTGTGGTTGCGGTACACATCCCAGTCGCGATCCTTGAAGGCGTGCGTGCTCTTGCCCGCGATGACGAGGTCGCCGCCCGTGTAATGGTCGAGCCCGCCGATGATGTTGAGCATGGTCGTCTTGCCGCACCCGGAGGGACCGAGGATCGAGACGAACTCCCGCTTGCGGAACGCGAGA
Organism: uncultured Clostridia bacterium; assembly: GCA_937892405.1. Classification (GTDB taxonomy): domain Bacteria; phylum Bacillota; class Clostridia; order Oscillospirales; family CAG-272; genus UBA1740. The sequence continues at coordinate 663 of CALAFS010000060.1, read as the reverse complement.
TTGATCCCGCGCAGGGCATGCACGGTTTCCGACGCGGTAGGATAATCCTTTGTGATGTTCTTTAACTGTAACATATCGGATTCCTTTCTTTTTTCTCTTTTTCATTTTTCATTGTTTTTTATTATATATCTTTTTCAAGACCGAAGTGTGTAGGAATCTGAAATTTTCTGAAAACAATAAGGGGTTGTCGCGTACCGCGATAGCCCCTTATTGTTTTTTATTTTGTGACGGTCGTTTTTTCTTCCGACCGACTTTCCGTCTCTTCCGTCGGGTGACAGCCGCACCCTTTTTTCTTCCCGCATGACGCGCAGGAAGAACACCCCGCAGAGCAGCACCCGCGCCCCGAGCGGTGCAGGATCACCGCGGCGATCACCACCCACGCGACGACGATCAGCAGTACCACAAGATCCGCGACGGAAAAGTGCCCGAACAGGCAGGCGATCCGATAGACAAGGAAGGACACGCCCCACGCGATCGCACACTGTCCGACCACGACGCCGAGCGCCGCCCGGCGGGAGCCGAGCTCATGGCGCACCGCGGTGATCGCAGCGACGCAGGGGGTGTAGATCAGCGTGAAGACAAGGAAGGAGATCGCCGATTCGACCGTGAAGAGGGCGGCGACATTCCCCGCCGTCAGCATACCGAGGGTGGAGACGACCGCCT
>CALAFS010000059.1 GCA_937892405.1 uncultured Clostridia bacterium | reverse complement strand
TAAGTATACCAAAAAAAGCGTGGATTGTCAAGTCGGTTTTGTGGAATATTTCACCGTGATCCCCGACCTTTCCCGAAAAAACGGCGTTTTATGGGAATAACCCCTCAAAACCTCACGTTATGTCCGCTTTTGTGCGTTTTTCTTCCAAATTTATAAAAGACAGGAGAAAAGGCATAGACAAATCCCGATTTTTGTGCTATACTGGTCTTGTAAGTATATGCAAAGATGAGGAGAACCTTTCATGCAAAAACGAAGAATCAGCTTCCTTATCCTCCTTTTTCTCACGATGTTTTGCCTCTTTTCCTGCGCGGGACAGAGGGACACCCATACCGTCACCTTCCTTTCCGATACCGGTGAAGTGATCGCCGCACGGGAATGTGCCGACGGCGGGCGTGTCACCTTTCCCGACGCCCCGGAGAAGGATCTTCGGATTTTTCTCGGCTGGTATTCCGAGGGGAGTGAGATACCGCGTGACCCGACGGCACCCGTCCGCTCCGATCTGACACTCACCGCGCGCTACGTGACCGACTATGCGGCGTGGACCAATCGTATCGCGAAAGAGGTCATATCCGCCAATCTCACGGTGGAGACCCGCTATTACCGCACCCCTTATGCCTATGATACCTCGATCGGGAGCGGCGTTCTGATCGCGACGGAGGGGGATACCTGTTTCCTTCTTACCAACTGTCATACCGTGAAAAAGAGCGGCTACCTCCGCGCCGAGCATGCCGTGATTGATTGCTACGGAAACCGCTATACGGCAACGCTGAATTCCGCCGACGAAGCCTATGACCTCGCCGTTCTGTTTTTTACGAAATGGGAAAAGGAGCTTGCTACCCTGAAGCTCGCAGCGCAGAATCCTGCGTGCGATGTCGCGGTCGCCGCCGTCGGTCAGCCGGGCGGACAGCGAAATACCTTGACCTACGGAAAGACGCAGTCCTACCGCACCCTGACGGCAAAGGACGGGGAAGAGTCCTTCGTCGATTTTGATGTTCTTCTGCATACCGCTCCGACCGATCACGGCTCCTCGGGCGGCGCCCTCTTAAATGAAAATCTCGAGATCGTCGGGCTGGACTTCGCCGTTTTGCAGGACGAAAACGGGGAATTCCTGTCCACCGCCGCCATTCCGGCAGAGAAGATCGCTGCCTACCTTGCGGCACATCCTTTCTATTGAAGAAAGCCCGCTTTTCCGTGTGTCCCGAAGAGAATTTTCCATACGAAAAAATTCCGGAGAAAATCCGGATTTTTTTTGCAAAACCCCTTGACATACGAAAAATCCCGTGCTATAATAAAACCAACAGTTGAGCAATTGTTCAACCTTTCAACCGTTGAAGGAGGACAGCCATGGAACATAAAACCGTTCCGGAAGTGAAGGAGAGCGAGCTTCTCTGCGAGTGCGAAGAGGTGCACGCCGATGTCGTGGAAGAGAAGAGACGCCACATGCCGGGGGAGTCGGTGCTCTATGATCTGTCCGATCTTTTCAAGATTCTCGGGGACAGTACGAGAATCCGGATTCTTTTCGCGATTGACGGCACGCCGATGTGCGTGTGCGACATCGCACAGCTCCTCGGTATGACGAAGTCCGCCGTCTCCCATCAGTTGAAGGCACTTCGGCAGAGCGACCTTATCACTTACCGTAAATCGGGGAAGAATGTCTTTTACTCCCTCGCCGATGACCATGTGAGAAGTATCATTGAGACGGCGCTCGAACACATCAACGAATAAAAATAATTTTTATATAAGGAGATTTCCAAAATGAAAATCCGTTATTCCATCAAAGGTCTTGACTGCCCCAACTGCGCACTGAAACTTGCCGAGCTGATCGAAAAGCAGGACGGCATTGATTCCGCGAAGATCAACTTCCTCACAGAAAAGCTGAGTGTGGAAACTTCGCTTGACGCAGACGCCGCGTTCGCTCTGATTCAGAAGAGCGTCAAGGAGTTCGGCGAGGACGATGTCGTCGTCGAAAAGTAAGACGACGATCGCGGGCTTGTCTGTCGGACGACGGCAAGCCCGCCTTCATGAAAAGTATTTTACCGCCGACACACGGCGGAAGGGAGATAGATATGAAAAAACTCCGTAAGCTCATAAAGAACCCGCTGTTTCCGATCATCGCAGGTCTCCTCTTTTTTGTCCCCGCGTTTATCATCGACCATGTGAGCGCCGCGGAGGGGACGCCGACGGTTTCTTTGATCTTTTATTTCATTGCCCTCGTGATTTCAGGCGGTGAAGTCTTTGTCGACGCCGTGCGCGGCATTTTCCATAAGAAATTCCTCGACGAAAAATTCCTGATGTCCATCGCCTCGATCGGCGCTGTCTGCATCGGAGAATACGAAGAGGGCGTCGCCGTTATGATCTTCTATCTTGTCGGCGAATATTTCCAGAAGCGCGCGGTCGAACATTCGAGAAGCTCCATTCGCTCGCTGATGGATATCCGTCCCGATGAGGCGACGGTTCTGCGCGACGGAAAAGAAGAGAGAGTCGACGCCGACGATGTCGAAGTCGGAGAGACGCTTGTCCTCCGTGCCGGTGAGCGTGTGCCTCTTGACGCGCGCATTACTTCGGGCACTGCCGATGTCGATACTTCCGCCCTGACGGGTGAGTCCATTCCGCGCAGTGTCGGTCCCGACGATACGCTGGACAGTGGCACCGTCGTCCTGAACGGCACGCTTACCCTTTTGGCGATCCGTCCTGCAGAAGATTCCGCCGCCGCGCGTATCCTTGACCTTGTCGAGAACGCCGGTGACCGTAAGTCGAAGGAAGAGAACTTCATCACCAAATTTGCAAAATACTACACCCCCTTTGTCGTTGCTTGCGCCGTTCTGCTCGCGTTTATCCCCCCGATTTTTGGCTGGATGCCGATCATTGACTCGGTGCACCGCGCCCTGCTGTTCCTTGTTGTCTCCTGCCCGTGCGCCCTTGTCATTTCGGTTCCGATGGCGTTCTTCGGCGGTATCGGCGGCGCTGCATCGCAGGGAATCCTCTATAAAGGCGGCAATACCTTCTCCCCCCTCGCCCATGCGGAAACCTTCGCCATGGATAAGACGGGTACCCTGACCGACGGCACCTTCAAGGTGCGCGCCGCCTATCCCGTCGGCGTCTCGGAGGAAGAGCTTCTCACTCTCGCCGCCACCGCGGAATTCGGCTCCCATCACCCGATGGCACTTTGCCTCTTCGATGTGGTGAAGAATCCCGCCCATCCCGAAGCACAGGAAGAAATCGCAGGTAAGGGCGTGCGTGCCAAAGTCGACGGTACCACCGTCCTCGTCGGTAACAAAAAGCTCCTTGCAGAGGCGGGCGTCACACACGCCGATCTCGATCTTCCCGTCGGTGCCGGTGTCCTCTTTGTGGCACGGGACGGGGAATACCTCGGCAGAATCGAGGTTGCCGACCGGATCAAACCCGAGGCGAAGGAAGCCATCGCCGCTCTCAGAAACCTCGGCGTAAAAAAGACTGTTATGCTTTCGGGTGACCGCAAGGAGAACGCGGAGCGCGTCGGTCACGAGCTCGGAATCGACGAGGTCAATGCTGAGCTTCTTCCGAATCAGAAGTATGAACATCTCGAAGCTCTGACCGCGACCGGACGCGGCGTCGCCTATGTCGGCGACGGTATCAACGACGCGCCGAGCCTTGCCCGCGCCGACATCGGTATCGCCATGGGCGGTATCGGTTCCGACAGCGCGATTGAGGCGGCGGATGTCGTTATCATGTCCGACGCCCTCGACCGTCTGCCCGCGGCGATTGCCATCGCGCGCAAGACCCTTCTCATCTCGAAGGAAAACATCGTCTTCGCGCTCACCGTCAAGGCGGCGATTCTCGTTCTCGGCGCCCTCGGACTTGTCAGCATGTGGTGGGCGGTGTTCGCCGATGTCGGTGTCGCGATCATCGCGATCTTCAACTCGATCCGCATGCTTCACTACCATCCGAAATACGGAAAGAAAGAGCAATAACAGATATGACCGCCCGCCGTGGAACACACGGCGGGCAGAATTCTGTCATTTGCACATATTTTTATAAAAACGCGGAATATTGAAAATACGAAAGTCTCGGAGGACTGTTTATGACTTTTCAGGAATTTTTAGCAAAGCTCGGTGCGTGGGCAAGCACCACCGGTATGAAACTTTTGCTTGCCGTTGTCGTTCTGATCTTGTCCTTTATGCTCATCAACTGGTTTGCAAAGAAGATCGGAGGTCGTGCCGAAAAGCAGATCGGAGAAGGGAAACTCGATAAGACACTCTATAAATCCATCTCCTACATCGTCCGTATCGTGGCGAAAGTTCTGGTTGTGGTCGCCCTGATCGGATACCTCGGGTTCGATACTTCGGGCTTTGCGGCGATTCTGACCTCTCTCGGCGTCGGGATCGGTCTCGCAGTCAACGGCACGCTTTCAAACTTTGCGGGAGGAATTCTGCTTTTGATTACGCGTCCGTTTACCGATGACGATTTTATTGAGGCGTGCGGTTACAGCGGCACGGTCGAGGATATCCTCATCTGCAATACCAAAATCCGTACCCCCGACAATAAGATCGTCTATCTTCCGAACGGGAAACTCTCAACCACGGAAATCGTCAACTATTCAAAGAAGCCTACCCGCCGCGTCGACCTCACATTCTCCATCGCCTACGAGGACGATTTCGAGAAGGCAAAGGAGATCATTCTTACCGTCTGCCGCGAAAATCCGAAGGTTCTCACCGATCCCGCCCCCACTGCCCGCGTGAGCGAGCACGGCGAGAGCAGCATCAATATCTCTGCAAAAGCGTGGTGCCGTAATGAGGATTATTGGGATACCCGCTTTGATCTTCTCGAGGGCGTGAAGACCGCGTTCGACAAAGAGGGAATCCATATTCCGTATCCCCAGCTGGATGTCCACAGTAAAGATTGAAAAGAGAGAAACTGCGCAAAAAAAAGAGGCACCCCCGAAAAGGAGGTGCCCTTTTTGTGTTTATCCTACGATGTCGTCTTCGTCGATGTACGGAAGGTCGGTGCCGTCCGTGCCCGAGTCGGTCAGAATGTCACATTCGTTCGGAAGAATGATTTCAG
>CALAFS010000058.1 GCA_937892405.1 uncultured Clostridia bacterium | reverse complement strand
CAGCCATCATTCCATTTAAAGATTCCTTTTCCATTTTTCTTTCCATTTTTAAAGAAAAATCAAAGAATCGAGGTTTTTCCATGAACGATCCGTGGCTTATATATGCAATGAAAATTCAGAACATCGCGCAGACGGGGCTCGCCTATGCGAAGGACCCGTATGATAAGGAACGCTATGCGGAACTGCGCGAGATCGCCATCCGCATGATCGGCGATCGTTGCGATCTGCCGACAGAGAAGATCCGGGATCTTCTCTCCAGGGAATCCGGCTATCCGACGCCGAAGGTAGACACCCGCGCCGCGATCTTCGAGGGTGGAAAGATTCTTCTCGTCCACGAGAAAAACGGCACATGGTCCCTCCCCGGCGGCTGGTGCGATGCGGACATGTCGGTCGCCGACAACACCGTCAAAGAGATAAAAGAGGAAACGGGACTCGACGCCTCCGTCCTTCGTCTGATCGCCGTGCAGGACTGGCGGCGGCACAATGTGTGCAACTACCTTTTCGGCGTGGTAAAGGTCTTTCTTCTCTGCCGTGCCGCAGGCGGCACATTCAGAGAGAACATCGAGACGGACGGCATCCGCTATTTTGCAAAGGACGAGCTTCCCGACAACCTCGCAACCGAAAAGTGCACGAAGGAGCAGATTCTCCTCTGCTTCTCCGCCGCGGAAAATTCCGCGTGGCAGCCTCCGGTGGATTGAGTTTTCTCCTCTCCGCGATTGCGGATACGCGCCGTACCCAAAAAGCACACGCAAAAAACATCTCTGCGAGCCGCACTGCGGTACCGATAAAAACCGCCATCGGATCGGCGCCGTGGCAACGCCAAAAAAGTCCGACGCCTTCCGAAAAAAGTGAAAGAGCCTCCCACAAAAACATAAAAAGCACCCCCGATGCAAGGCGAAACCTACGGTTTCTTCGCCCGCTGTCAGGGGTGCTTTTCCGTGAGAAAACAAACCATTGCGTCTTCTCCGAAGGCTCTTTTTACCGGAAAGTCAAAAGAGCAAACGAGACCCTGTCGCCGCGCAGGGCACGGTGACACTCCCGAAAATATCTATCAAAACGAAAAAATCAGTCGAGATTCAGACCGTTCAGCATGTCACGCAGAACCTTTGCCTCGGCGGCGGAAATCGTGACACCCTTCCCCATCTTCTCGTGATCGGGCGACCATGTACGCAGGTCGTATACGGGCTCTCTGTCATTCCAGCTGATCAGATTCAGCTCCTTGTTCCAACCGTTCGTCCCTTCGCTGACGACACCGATTTTGTCAATGACTTCGTACTTGATTTCAGGCATTTTTGCTGTCTCCTTCATGTTTTAACCTCGGTATTGCTATTGTAGCATATATTTTATGACTTGTCAAGAAAAATGTAAAAATATTATGAATTATTTTATTTTCTGTCTTTTGCGCACCCGCGCGCGGGGTCAAAGTCCCAGTTTTTCGATCATATCCTTCGTGTCGTCCACCGTCTCCCCCTTCACCTCGTTCATGATCTGCCACGAGCGGAGGGTGCGGCGCCTTGCCTCGGTGCCGAAGAGTGTCTCGATCCAGCGCCACACGCAGAACACCGGTGCAAGCCATGGGTGCTTTTTCAGCACGGGATAGCGGTTCGAGAGCATGCGGAAGGGCGGGAACAGACGACGGAAGATAAATCCGATTCTGCCCCCCTTCTTCGCGCGGTTGACTGCCATCTCCTGCTGTTTTGTCCCGTAGGCACCTCCGCGGAAGAGGAAGGCTTCCATCCTGCGGCAGAGGTCATCGGCGGGCGCCCCGGCAAACCACGCGTCCGAGAGGCGGAACACCGCCTCGGCGAACTTCGTAAGCGAGGCGTCCGAGAGGAGGGCGGAAAGCACCGCTTCATCCACCTCTGCGGCTCTCCGATAAAGGTAAACATCTATGAACGGGCGCACGCCGCACCCGCCGACGGCGAAATGATGGGACATGTGCGCGAGCAGATGAAAGAGGAAAAACGCGGGCGTCATACGGTAGAGGAAAGAGCCTTCCTTCTCGGGTGCGGCATAGTCCCACACGCGGTCGAGGACAACATCGAGCTTCTCCGATGCTTCCGCAAGGCTGAAATGAAGCTCGAGAAGCAGTCCGTCCTCCGACTCCATATGCACATCATGAAAAATCTTCTTCCCGCATTTATACCCGACCGCCTCGAGCGCCACGATCGCGGCGGGAAGCTCCTCTTCCCGCACGAGAATGTCCATGTCACAGCTGGTGCGTTGCCATGTCTCGGGATAGAGATTGCGCATGACGGCGCCCTTCAGGGGGAGATAGGCGATCCCTGCCGCGGCGAGCGCATCGCCCACGCGCGCGAGCGCTTTTGTCATGCGCTCATCGCGATAAAGGGCGAGAAAGATCTGTTTTTGATATTTTTCGTCATACGGTGAGGGAACGGCGAGTCCCGCCCGCTCCGCCGCGGGGAGAACGAGATGGGCAAGATCCAGCGACTTGGAAATATGATAGAGACGCTCCTCTTCCCTCTCCGAAAGGGGCGTAAGGGTGATCCCCGCCGCCGCGGAATCCTCCGGCGTCAGGGTGAGCCTCAGTAGCTCGATCAGTCTCTCCTCTGCCCTCACCTCATAGTTTGCGGTTCCGGTACTCATTTCCCGTCTTTCGCGAGTTCTTCGCGTATGTAGGGCACCGACAGGAGCTTTTCCTTCACCTCTTCGAGGTTCAGAAGTCTCGTGTTCGCGGAGTTGAACTCCGTCAGGGTGTTGCGCGTAGTTTCGCCTTCTTTGAAATATTTATCGTAATTCAAAGAGCGCTTATCGCAGGGGACGCGGTAGAAGTTCCCCATGTCGACGGCGTTCGCACACTCTTCGTTGGTGAGGAGAGTCTCATACATCTTTTCGCCGTGACGGATACCGATGACGCGGATCTTGCTCTTATCCCCGCCGAACAGCTCGCACACCGCCTCTGCCTGCGTCCCGATGGTGCAGGCGGGTGCCTTCTGTACGAGAATGTCGCCGGAGGTGCCGTGCTCGAAGGCGAAGAGGACGAGATCGACCGCCTCGTCAAGCGACATGATGAAGCGGGTCATGGTCGGGTCGGTGATGGTGATGGGTTGTCCCGCGCGGATCTGATCCACCCAGAGCGGGATCACGGAGCCGCGGGAGCACATAACATTACCGTAGCGGGTGCAGCAGATTTTTGTCTTGCCCGAATTACGGGATTTAGCGACCGCGACTTTCTCTTCGATTGCTTTGGTGATACCCATGGCGTTTATCGGATAAGCCGCCTTATCGGTCGAAAGGCAAATCACGCACTCCACGCCCGCTTCAATAGCGGCAGTCAGCACATTATCCGTACCGATGACATTGGTTCGCACCGCTTCCATCGGGAAGAATTCGCATGACGGTACCTGTTTCAGCGCCGCCGCGTGGAAGATGTAGTCCACTCCGTTCATCGCACCACGGCACGATTCCAGCGAACGTACATCTCCTATGTAAAATTTAATTTTGTCCGCCACTTCGGGCATCTTCGCCTGAAATTCGTGGCGCATATCGTCCTGCTTCTTTTCATCGCGCGAGAATATGCGTATCTCTCCGATATCCGTGCGCAGGAAACGGTTCAGCACCGCATTCCCGAACGAACCGGTGCCCCCTGTAATGAGTAAAGTTTTGCTCGTAAATAGTGACATGTTATTATCCTTTTCTCTTAATTTCAAGTATTATTCTTTTGCACAGCATCGCAAAAGGCTTTGGATTAAGCCCCAAAAGCATTAGCTTATTATTATATTTAATCGGCTTTAAAAGAAAGCCAATAATTACATTGGTAAAAAGTTGTGTAATT
>CALAFS010000057.1 GCA_937892405.1 uncultured Clostridia bacterium | reverse complement strand
CGGAAGCGGCATACTTGACAAGAGAGGTCTTGACCGAATAGGTCGCTGCCGCGCCATCATTCTCAAGGATCACATCAAGGTCGAATGCCGCGGAGAGATCCTTCGGTGCGATGGTATCGAGCCTGAAGAGATAGTACTCTACCCCGCCGATCGTCACGATGTCGGCATCGGTGAAGAGGATTGTCTCGCCGCCGTTGTAGCTGACGCCCTTGATGTAGCCGTCTTTTCTGAAATAGAGGTTGAAGGTGATGTTCGCGAAGAGGGTGAGGTTGCCCGTGATCTTCGACTCGGTGCTCTTCAGTTTCGCGGTGTAGGTCGTGTCGGCGGCGAGAGCTTCGGTCTCCTTCACCGACCAGTAGTAGGTGCCGAACGCGTCGCGGCGGAAGGTGGGAACCCAACCTTCTTTGCGGCGCTCGGTCACGCTCTCTTCCCCGTATTTGAAGGTGACGAGATAAGTGCCATCCGTGCTGTCCGCAAGGACGCAGGAGACGGGAGAATTCGTCTTGTCGGTGAAATACTTGTCATCAATGGTGACAAGCGTCTTGCCGGAAAGGGAAAGTGCGCCCTCTTCCACCGCCATGAACTTCGGCGAACCGGAGATCTTGTAGGTGAGGACGGGAACATTGGTGATCGCCGCCTGCAGCGTCAGACCGTAGAAGTTGCCGCCGGTGATCGTCGCATTGAAGGAAGTCACAGCCATATCCGCCGCGAAAAGCGGAATGTCGGTGCGGTTGACATAGAAATCACAATCGGTAAGCTTTACGGCTTTGACACTGTCATTATTTGTCATCAGGAAAATGCTGTTACCGTTAGGCGCACCTTCAAGATCGATGATGAAGGTCGCGTTTTTGATATCCATAGCGGTCTTCGCCACGAGATAGAAGAGTTTTGCATTCGTGCCGCCGGTACGGGAATAAGTACCGCCGTCGACGGTCAGGCTGCTCGACCAAAGGTCGGCAACAATGATATCTTTCGTTGAGAAGTTGTCGCCCGACGCACTTCCGTAAGCACCGAAGGTAGCAGAACCGCTACTATTGACGGATACGATCTTACGGTTTCCGCCGGGTCCCGCGATGCATCCGCCCGGAAGCGAAGAATAGAAGTGCATCGTAGCACCTTTCGTTGTGAAGAGCGTTGTGCCGTCCTGACATTCATCTTTGACCGTGAAAGTATTTCCGTTCAGGTCAAAGTTGATGGTCTTGCCGCTCATGCTTGCAAGGGGAACGGAAACAGTCTTATTCAATGCTACGTTTTTATAGAGGATAATATCCGTCGAATCGGTCAGTGCCTTGATCGCATTCATCAGGGCGAGACCGTCCGCCGCATCGTCTGCACCGGGATAGTAATAAGTCTCGGTCTTGTCGATACCGATGAAGACGAACGCGATGGTCTTTGTCTCATATTGAATCATTGCGACAAGCTCGGTGCCGGGCGTAAGATCCTCAGGAATCTTGCCGTCCGTATACTCGGTTTCGCCGTTCTTCAGGAGGACGCCCTTCGCAATGTAGAGGGTGTTATCCTTTCTGTACGACGCATCCTCCGCCGTTATGGTCGCGCCGAGCTGCCACTTTGCAGTCTCGACATCGCCCGAAACAACAGCGTAGTCATTCGTTACGATACGGTCGAGAACGATCGTCGTGCTTCCACTGAAGGATTCTTTTCCTTCCGCGACCTGTGCCGGTGTCAGGAGGCGCGGAGTCTTCCGGTTCACGGTAGCGGTGGCGGCAGGAAGGACGCCGTAGGTGTTGGAGCCGAACAGCGAGGTATCCATCGCGGTGCCGTCTGCATACCGACAGCCTTCCCCGATCTCGATCGTAGAACCGGTCGCCGCGGCAGTCTGCGCCTTAGTGATCAGGCAATCCTCCAGCGTAACCTTGAAATTGTCAAGAGTGCCGCTGGCCCGAGCGAATGTCTGTGCATTGTCGATTGTGCAACGCTCAAAGGTGACCAAAATATCCTTGTAAGTATGCGCATCCTGCGTCGTCACGACTGCCACATTGACAGATGTGTAGAAATATGCGTCTTCCATGGAGACGATGTGGTTAATCGCGCCCGTGGGAGCGTAGCGGATATTGAAGAACGCGTTGTTATCCGAGAAAACGCGGTAGTAATTACCGCCCTTGACGGTGACTTTACCGCCCTTCAGCGTAACGATAGTCGAGGAAATCACGGTAAATCCGTTTCCACGGCAGTCATCCTTGCCGACATCGGTATAACCGAGATGCAGATCTGCCGCCGAACCGGAAAGATTGAAGAGACAGTTGGTACCGATGGCAGTCGTGCTTCCGTAACCGGGTTTGAACGACTGATTGTTTCCGTCAAAAGACAGGAAGCGGATTCCGCCGCCCTCACTGCCGGTATAGATATGAACCTCTGCATTTACATCGAAGACCGCGCTCTTGTTGAGCGTCGGTGTACCGCCGAGCGACAGCCAGTGACCGTTCATATCGACGTACGCCTTATTCGTGAAGGTAATCAGCGTTGCCTTGTAAGAAGTTCCCGACAATACATTCAGCGGCGAAACGGTCACATCACGCATGAAGAGGAGCTTGCCACCGGCGGGAATCGTATTTTCGCCCGCGCTGCCCGGGGAAG
>CALAFS010000056.1 GCA_937892405.1 uncultured Clostridia bacterium | reverse complement strand
GTTTACCGTGACAGCTTCGTCAGTGCGCTTCCCGCCGGCATGACCGTGCCGGAAGGACTGATCGACGCGACGGTCGGCGGACAGCTCGTCTCCTCCCTTCTCGCCGTGGCATGCGTGACGGTCGCCTTCTGCTCCAATCTTCTGATGATCGGTGACAAGGTCAGCGGTGCGATCCGCGATCTCACCGTCACCCCCCTGAAGCGCTCGACCCTAGCCCTCTCCTATTTTCTCTCTTCGGCGCTCTCGACCCTGATTATCACCTTCTCGGCACTCGCCGTCTGCCTCGTCTACCTTGCCATCGTCGGCTTCTATATGTCCTTTGGCGATGTGCTCCTCGTGGCGCTCGATGTCCTGCTCCTGACCCTCTTCGGCACCGCGCTCTCCTCCTGCGTCAACTTCCCGCTCTCGACCAACGGGCAGGCGTCCGCCGTCGGTACGATTGTGAGCGCCGGCTACGGCTTCCTCTGCGGTGCCTATATGCCGATCTCCCAGTTCTCCACCGGACTTCAGAAAGTTCTCTCCTTCCTCCCCGGCACCTACGGCACCTCCTTGCTCCGCAACCATTCGCTCGCTGGCGTTTATCGCGAGATGGATAAGATCTTCCCCCGCGAGGTCGTCGAGGGGATCCGCGATTCCATCGACTGCAACATCTATTTCTTCGATACCAAGGTCAGCGTCGGCGCGATGTATCTGATCCTTGCGCTGTCCGTCCTCCTCTGCGTCGGCATCTATGTCGCGCTGAATGTCCTTTGCAAAAAGAAGCGCAAATAATCTTCCCGCGAAGCCTTGCCGAAATTCTTCAAAAAAACTTTGCGTCACCCTCCCGGTGATCGCCCGGAGATAAACAAAATGAAAAAAACAGCTTTTACCCTCCTTGTCTTCACCCTGCTTTTTGCCCTTGTCGGTTGCCGCCCCGACTTCGTCGGTAATGCCTATGTGACGAACACCGGGTATCATATGGATTTTTCCGCATTGAACCGTACGGAATCCGCCGAGCTTTCTCTTGAGGACGATGAAGAACTCCGTATCATCATTTCACTCACCGAGGGCTTTGTCGATCTCACGATTACGGGCAATAACGAAAATGCTTACACCGGCACCGAACTGAAAAACGAAGCCTTTACCGTCGGCACCTCCGGCGCCGGTCGCTACCGCATCAGTGTCCGCGGTGAAAACGCCGCCGGCAAAATCGAGATCCTCCGCCGCAAAAGTGCGGACTGATCTTGCGAAAACATACAAAAAGCTGTCGCAAACAGGATTTGACTCCCTGCTTGCGACAGCTTTTTATTTTTTCCGTTCGCCCTCTTACGGTCGGGGGTCAGAAAAGCTCGACCTCGGGGTGCTTACGAATGACTTCCGAAAGGGCGGCGCGGTCGGCGCAGACGGTGACATGCGCGGAGAACTGAAGAATCGAGGCGGGGACGCGCGGCGTGACATCGCCGAACAGCGCGCGCTCGAGAATCGCGGCTTTTCCCGCGCCCATCGCGAGTAGGAGAATCCGCTTCGCCGCAACGATCTGACCGACGCCCATCGAGATGGCACGGGTCGGAACATCGGAACGGTTCGCAAAGAAGCGGGCGTTCGCGTCGATGGTGGAGGCGGTCAGGTTCACAATGCCGGTGCCCTTCGAGAAAGCGTCCGCCGGCTCATTGAAGCCGATGTGCCCGTTGTTTCCGATGCCGAGCACCTGAATGTCGACGCCGCCCATTGAGGCGATGACGCCGTCGTAGCGCAGGCACTCCGCCTCAAGATCTTCGGCAAGACCGCTCGGCAGATTGGTGTTCTTCTTGTCAATATCAATCTTATCAAAGAAGTTCTTCGCCATAAAGTAGGCATAGCTCTGGTCGTGATCGGGAGCCAGACCGACATATTCGTCAAGGTTGACGCTCTTGCATTTCGCGAAGGAGATCTCCCCGCGGCGGTTCATCTCGGCGAGGGCATCATACATACCGATAGGCGACGATCCGGTCGCGAGACCGAGGACGGCATCCGGCTTTGCCTTCACGACATCGCGGACAACCTCCGCGGCTTTCTTTGACGCCGCTGCGTAATCTTCCCCAAGCAAAATCTTTATCATAACGCTTCTCCTTATGTATTTATGTAAACTTAACTTTTCTTTTTTGGGCTTTTGCGTACTTTTTCACAATCGCACGCATGTCGTCAATGACGGCTTCCATATCGGAGACGAGCTTGAACTGATTTCTCGCGCGGTCAAGATTCTGCTTCGGGCGCGAGGTCTTGAAATAGGTATCTCCCGAGAGATAATCGGCGAGGAAGCGCATACCGCACTCCAGCGTCATCATTATGGCGGCGTCGGGAAGGAAGGAAAGCTCCGCCTCGGTCAGTCCGCCCTTTGCCCCTTCGATAAAGCCCTTCACATACAGCTCGTAAAGAGAAATGTCGAAGTGCACAAGGGAGAGATCCGCCTCGTCCTCGAGCGCGGTAGTCGCCCCGAAACGAATGGAATCGCCGAAATCGTTCACCGAATATCCCGGCATGATGGTGTCAAGGTCGATGATGCAGATCGGCTCGCCGCTCGCACGGTCGAAGAGGATATTATTGAGCTTGGTATCGTTGTGTGTCACGCGCAGGGGGAGACGCCCCTCGGCATGTGCGCGCTCAAAGGTACCGATGAAGTCGATACGATCCTTCGCGAAGGCAAGCTCCGCGCCGACCTCCGCCCGTCTTCCGCAGACATCGGCGTCCGCGGCGGCGGTCAGCTGACGGTAGCGCTCGGGGGTGTTATGAAAGTCCTTGATCGTCTCGCCGAGGGTATCGGCTTTGAATCCCGCAAGAAGATACTGGAAGTTGCCGAATGCGACGGCACTCTTATAGAACTGCTCGGGCTTCTCCACCTTGTCATAGCTGACGCTGTTCTTCACGAAGAGCATCAGACGCCAGGCGTCCCCGTTCTCCGCGAGATGGAAAGTCTCTCCCTTTTTTGTCGGGACGAGGTTGATCGTCTCGCGCTCGGTGTCTCCGCCGCGCGCCGCGATGATGCCGCGCAGATACTCGGTCACGCTCGCGAAATTGTGCATCAGAAGAGCGGGGTCACGGAAGATCGAAGTATTGATCCGCTGAAGAATGTATTTCTCCTCCCCCGCCTTGTCTCTGACAAGATAGGTATCGTTGATGTGTCCGTTACCGTACGGGGTCACGCTTCCGATCTCGCCTTCGGTGGCGAAGAGAGAAACGATGCTTTCGGGATTTCTTTGTGTCATGACAAAATTCCTTTCCTGATTACAAGATCATACAATCGTTTTTGAATTTCAAAGGTTCTGAAGACCGAGCAGGGCGGCGCCGATAATGCCGGCGTCGTTGCGGAACTTCGCCGCCAGCACCCGTGTTCTTCCCTGCGTCAGACCGAAGGACATACGCTCGACGCGGTCGTGCAGAGGCTTCATCAGGTTGTCGCCCTCGCGGGAGATACCGCCGCCGATGCAGACGACATGCGGCTGGAAAATGTTGATGATATTGGAGACGCCGACGGCGAGCGCGTCGATGTAATCCTCAATGACAAGGCGCGCGGCGAAGTCGTCTTCCCTCGCGGCTTCAAACGCGGTCTTTCCGCTCACGCCGTCAAGGGTTCCGCCCGCCTTCTGCCACATCAGGCTGTCGGGATAAAGGTTCATGATCCGCTTCGATTCCTTGATTAAGGCGGTAGCGGAACAGTATGCCTCCAGGCACCCGCGCTTTCCGCAGCCGCACTCTCTGCCGCCGCGGGAGATAATCATATGTCCGATCTCGGCGGCGAAGCCGTTGAAGCCGTCCCAGATCGCACCGTCGATGACGATACCGCCGCCGACACCCGTGCCGAGCGTCAGCATGACAAGCGAGCTGACCCCTTCACCGACACCCCACAGCGCCTCGGCGTAAGCGGCGGCGTTCGCGTCGTTCGCGACATAGGTCGGTCTTTCTGTCAGACGGGCGACATCGTCCGCAAGGGGCGCGTCCTGCCAGCCGAGGTTCACGGCGGAGAGGACAATTCCGCCCTTCACGATACCGGGCGTCGCAACGCCGATCCACGCGACATCGGAAAGAGAGATTCCCTCCTCCCCGCAAAGGTCGCGGGAAAGCGCAGCGATATCCGCCGCGATTTCTTCACACGGGCGGGGGGCACGGGTCTTTGTGCTCACCGTGCGGAGAATCTGCTTTGTCTCGCCGTCCACGAGTCCGGCGGCAATGTTCGTACCGCCGAGGTCAATGCCGATCGCGTATTTCATAAGCGTACCTTCTCTTTCGTTTTGTTTTTCGTTTGTCTTCCGACAGCCGGGGCGCCCGAAAAAGCGGAAAATCCCGTAAAATGGGGGGCGTCCCGACGCGTATTTTTATGATCTTACCTTAATTATATCGCACCCCCTTGACAAAAGCAAGCGAAAATAGTATAATATTTTGGTAAAATCGAACATTTTTCGAGCTTTATCACAAGTTTTCCGAACGGAGGAGACGGTATGAATACAGAGGAAGTCAGGGATGTTCTTGCGGAACTGCACAAAATTTCCGGGTTCCGCGTATCGCTCCATAACATTCATTTTGAAGAGATCGTCGCTTATCCCGACACGCACATTCCGTTCTGCCATTTCGTCCATGAGAACCCGGCGGAATACGAGCGCTGCCGCACCTGCGACCGCCTCGGCGCCACGGCGGCACTGCGCACCGGGCAGACGAATATTTATAAATGCCGTTACGGACTGATCGAGGCGGTCAGCCCCCTCTATAACTTCGGAATTCTGACAGGCTATCTCATGATGGGGCAGATCCGTCCTGATACCGAAGACTCGGCAAAGGACTGCGACCTCCTGACCCGCACGCTGATCCCCGATGCCGTAAAACGGGAGGAGCTTCTCTCCTCCGTCCCCGCAGTGAGGGAAGATCTGATCTCCTCCTATGCGAAGATCATGCGGATCTGCGCCGAGTACCTCACTCTGTCGAACGCCGTCCCCGCACAGAACCCGGGGATCGCAATCCTCGCGAAAAAATACCTCTCCGAGAACTTCCGTGAAAAGGTCGTGCTCGGCGATGTCTGCCGCGCGCTCTGCTGTTCCAAATCGACCCTGCTCACCGCCTTCCGCAAGGCATACGGCACGACGGTAAACGCCTACCTCTGCGACCTCCGGCTGAAAGAAGCGGAGCGCCAGCTCTATATCAAAGGCAGGAGTCTCGGTGAGATCGCGACGGCGGTCGGCTTCAACGACCAGTCCTATTTTACCAAGGTCTTTACGCAGAAGTACGGCATATCCCCGAGCGAATACCGGAAGGAGAAGGAAAAAGAGCATGAAGATTCTTCACTGCGCTGATCTGCACCTCGGCTCTCCGCTGACCGCCCGCCTCTCGGGGGAGAAGCTCGCCATGCGCCGGGCGGAGCTGACCGCCTCCTTTTTTACCCTTGTCCGCGTGGCAAAAGAAGCGGGCGCGACGGCATTTTTGCTTTCCGGCGACATCTTTGACAGCAGTGCGACCGCCGAGGTACATATTGCCGATTTTCTCTCCGAGATCGAAAAGAATCCGCAGATCGGATTCTACTATATCCCCGGAAATCACGAAAAAGATCTCCTGAAAGGCAGATATTTGCCAACCAATCTTTACACATTCGGTGAAGAATGGCACTATTATCCCCTCCCCGGCGTTACGATCGCCGGCAGGAATCTGCCGGAAGACGGCATGTTTTCTTCGCTGAATCTCCCGCGCGGAACCGTGAATTTCGTGCTGCTCCACGGCGCCGTGACGGAAGGATATACCGGCGAGATTCCTCTCGCCGCCGCGGCAGGAAAAAACATCGACTATCTTGCCCTCGGGCATTATCATGCCTTCACGGAACTGACGGTCGACACGCGGGGCGTCGCGGTCTACCCCGGCTCCCCGGAGGGACGCGGCTTTGACGAGACGGGCGCGCACGGGTGCGTGCTGATCGACACCGACGGCGCGCGTCCGACCTTCCGCTTTATCAGGACGGCGAAGCGCCTTTACCTTGCCCCCGAGATCGCCCTCGACGGCGCGGAGAGTTCAGCTGAGATCGAGCGCCGCGCCGACGCGGCGCTCGCGGACATCTCCCGCGCGTCGGCGGTGCGCCTGACCTTCGTCGGAACAAATCCGGGGCTCCCCCTCCCGACCGCTTCCCTCACCTACCGCTACGGTAAGGAATTCTTCCTTTTTGAAATCAAGGATAAGAGCGCACTAGACCTCCGCCGCGCGGCGCTCGAAAGTCCGCTTGCCCGCGCCTTTATCGCCTCGTGCGAAGAGGACGCGACCCTCTCGGAAGAAGAGCGCCGCACCGTCCTCACCATGGGGCTGTCCGCCCTTGCGGGCGAGGAGCTTCCATCGGACATCTGACAAAAACCGTTCCAGCTTCCCGGAATACCGAAAAACCACCACCGAAAGGAGAGCACCGTGAAAATCGAAAGTTGCCATATCGCAGGCTTCGGCGCGCTGAAGGGACAGAACTTTTCCTTCCGCGACGGACTGAATACCCTCTGCCTGCCGAACGGCGCGGGAAAATCCACGCTCGCCGGCTTTATCAAATGTATGCTCTACGGTCTCTCCGATACCAAAAAGCAGAATATCGCAGAGAACGAGCGCAAGCGCTTTGCTCCGATCGGGGGCGGCGCCTTCGGCGGGTCGATGACCTTCTCGAGTGCCTTGGGTCGTTTCACGATCGAGCGCACCTTCGGAAAAAAGGCGTCGGACGACACCTTCGCCCTCTATGACGCGTCGACCGGCAAGCGCTCTTCCTGCTATAAAGATCCCGTCGGCGAAACGATCTTCGGGCTGGATGCCGAGGCGTTCGAGCGGGTGTTTTACCTCTCCGAGCGAGAGCTGACCGGGAAGAACGAATCGGTCGCCGAGCGGCTCTCCT
>CALAFS010000055.1 GCA_937892405.1 uncultured Clostridia bacterium | reverse complement strand
CGTTCGGGTCGGGCTGATGAAGCATGCCCTTGTAGCCGTCTCCCGTCGTGCGCGGTTTGTTGGTGTAGATCCGCGGCACGATCATGATCTTGTCCGCCACCTCTTCCTGCACGCAGCGGAGTCTGCCGATGTATTCGAGCACCGCGTCCTCGCGGTCGGCAGAGCAGGGACCGATCACGAGAAGAAAACGGTCGGATTTCCCCGTAAAGATTTTTTCCAGCTCCGCAAGGCAGGCGTCTCTCGCCGCCTTCGCCGCCTCCGAGATCGGGTATTGCGCCTTGATCTCTTTCGGGATCGGCAGCTTGCGGTAAAATTCCATATTCTTTTCCATAACGCTCTCCGTTTGCCGTCATGCGACGGCATGTTTGATTTTCAGATTATTTTGCCGCGGGCGTTTTTGCCTCGCCCTTTTTCGGCTTGTCGAAGAGGGAGCGGCGCGCCGTCCCCACCCGCATCATCGCACGCATGCCCTCGCGGTCACCCGCCACGAGCAGGGCACGGAATTTTTCCATCACCGAGAGAAAGTCGTCCATCTCCGAGAGGAGCGCCTCGCGGTTCATGAGGAACAGCTCCGACCACATCGCGTCGTTGATCTTTGCGATTCTCGTCAGATCGCGGAAGGAGTCGCCCGTGTATTTTTCAAGCCCCTCGATGTTCTCCGCATTCATCAGCACCACCGCGATGACATGCGTCAGCTGTGAAAGATAAGCGACCATGCGGTCGTGTTCCGCCGGCGAGAGAATCGAGATTTTGGCGAAGCCGAGGATCTTTCCGAGATCGCGGCAGGCACAGATCGCCTCCGTCGAGTTTTTGATCGTTGGCGTGATGATGTAGTTCGCACCGTGAAACACCTCGTCGTCGCTGTATTCGATGCCGGAGGATTCCCGTCCCGCCATCGGGTGTGCCGCGATGAATTCCACCCCGCGCGGAAGCAGGGCGTTCACCTTTTCGATCACCTCGGTTTTGACACCCGTCACATCGGTCACGAGCGTCTTCGGTTGGATGAGGTGCCCGTATTCCTTCACCCAGTCAATGAAGGTGTGCGGATAGAGGGCAAAAATAATCATATCCGCCTCTTCCACCATCTTTTTGTCAACAATTGTCGTCACTTTCCGACAGATTCCGTGCTCTTTCGCATAGAGAACATCGGATGCCTTCTTTGTGAACGCGTCGACGGTGTACCCGGCTTTGGTCAGCGCTTTGGCATAGCCGCCGCCGATGACACCAAGACCCACAATCAGAAATTTCGTTCCTTTTTCAATTTTCATCGTCCTGCACCTCAAATATAATTCCGAGTTTTGAAAGATCGTCAAAAAATGCGGGATAACTCTTTCTTACCGCTTCCGCTCCGCGTATCTCCCCGCCCGTCAGCGAGAGGAGGATTGACAGCGCCATCACGATGCGGTGGTCGCCATGTCCCTCGAGAGGCACGGCGGGCGCGTGGAACGCCGTCGGATAGATCACTACCGTGTCGGGGTAGACCGAGACCGAGGTGCCGAACTTTTTCAGCTCCTCCGCCATTGCCGCGGCGCGGTCGCTCTCCTTGATTTTCAGCCGCCGCGTCCCGTCGAAGACACCGCCGTTCTTTGCCGCCGCGACCGCGAAGAGGATCGGTCCGAGATCGGGGCAGTCCCCGATGTACAGCGTCGGCACCCCTGCCGCCAGCATGGGATAGTAGCGCAGATAAGCGCTGTCGCCCTGTACCGTGTCGGCGGAGAGCCCCGTCAGCGTGACTTCGGAGCCGAAGAGATTCAGCGCCGCGGGGAACGCCGCACCGGAGTAATCTCCCTCCACGGTGACATTCTCCGCACGGTAGACCTGCCCCCCGGGGATAAAGAGCGTGTGGTCGTCCTGCCACATGACCCGCACCCCGAACATCGCGAGCGCCCGCAGGGTCATTTCAATATAAGAGCGGCTTTCGATCGCCGTCGTGATCCTGATCCGACTGTTTCCGCCGAGCAGAGGCAGGGCGAAGAGAAGCCCCGAGATGAACTGACTGCTGATGTTCCCGACGACCGAGAAGTCGCCCGCCGTGAGCGGACCCCGCACCGTGAGGGAGTCCTCCCCCCGCGAGAAGAGCAGCCCCCGTTCCTCCGCCAGCGTCTCATAGACCGACAGCGGTCGGGAAAAGAGGGATTTCGCCCCCGTGAAGGTCACCTCTTCCGAAGAGAGGAGCGCAAGAGGAATCAGAAAGCGCAGGGTGCTTCCGCTCTCCCGACAGGGGAGAGGCGCCGTGGGGCAGAGCGCACGCTTTCCCTTGCCGTATACCGTTACGCACGCACCCTCCCGCAAAAAATCCAGTCCCAGCGCGCGGATACAGTCGAGCGTCGCCGCCACATCCTCGCAGTCGGAGATTCCGTGTACGGTGCATGCCCCTTCGCCGAGCGCCGCCGCGAGGAGCAGGCGGTGCGCCATGCTCTTTGAGGGCGGTACGGCAAGCGTGCCGTGCGCTTTGCTTTTCTTAAACTTTACGCGCATACACACCCGTTTCCTTTCCGCCGGCGAGAAGGTCGACCGCCTCGTAGTACCCCTTTACGCCGTGCCCGATGATCGAGGCGACGCACGCGGGACGGATATAGCTCGTTTTTCGGAAACTCTCGCGCTTTGTCACATCGGAGATGTGTACTTCCACCGTCGGGATTTTCACGGCGGACAACGCATCGAGCAGCGCAATGCTCGTGTGCGTGTAAGCACCGGGATTCAGGACGATCCCCGAGGCACCCGCAAAGTATGCCTCCTGGATCTTGTCGACAAGATCCCCTTCGTGGTTCGATTGATAGAGCACCGCTTCGATTCCGCGCTCTTCGCAATAGGACGCGAGCCCGCGGCAAAGCTCGTCGTATCCGAGAGAGCCGTAAATTCCCGGTTCTCTGATGCCGAGCAGATTGAGATTCGGTCCGTTCAGTATGTAGATTTTCATGTGGCTATAAAATCCTCCGAGATCAGATCCGCGACCTCCTCCGGCGTCCCGTCGGCGGGGATCACCGCGTCCGCTACCGCAAGATAGCGGGGGAGTCGCTCTCTGTATCGTTTTTCGATCGCTTCCTTGTCTTTTGCGAGCGGTCGGTCGTCCGTTGGTATGAGCAGAGAAAGAGAACGGTTCAGAAAATATATTCTGCCGTTATGCAAAAGATTCTTTACATTTTCATCGGACAGCACGCTTCCACCGCCCGTTGCGATCACCGTACCAGTGAGAGAAGCGACCTCGTCCTCGATCACTTCGGCTTCCGTTTTGCGGAACGCCGGCTCACCGCCCGCGGCGAAGATTTCGGAGATTTTCGTCCCCCGCGCCTCGATCCGCTCGTCAATGTCGATGAAGGGACGGGAGAGCCTTTCGGCGAGGAGCTTTCCCACCGTGCTTTTACCCGAGGTCGGCATACCGACAAGGACGATGTTTTCCTTCTTTCGCCGCATGTCGGCAAAGATTTTTTCCGTCGTCCCCTCGGGATAGTGCGTATCGAAGAAGATCTCCGACGCCCGCACCCCCTGTGCCACCAGCATGAAAAGACCGCCCTCCGCAGGGATTCCGCGCGCCCCTGCCGCGAGAATCAGCGAGGTGCAGAGCGGATTGTATACCGCGTCGATCACCCCCGAGAGCCGCTGGAATTTTGCGAGGTCGACCGGCATGCCCGAAAGGTTCGGATACATGCCGACCGGCGTCGTGTTGATGAGAATGTCGGCATCCGTGTGCCCTTCGTATAATTCTTCGTAGGTCAGGGAATTCTCCCGTCCCGACCGCCCGACGCGCAGGATTTCCTTCGCCCCGAGGCTCTCCGCCACGGCATATGCCGTTTTCGAGGTGCCCCCCGTGCCGAGGATCACGACCTTTTTTCCGCCGACGGCGATTTTCGCATGCGAAAGAAGCGCGCGCATGCCGTAAAAGTCCGTATTGTAGCCAAAGAGGGTTCCCCCGCGGTTGACGATCGTGTTGACCGCGCCGATCCGCCGTGCTCCCTCGTCGATCTCGGAGAGATGGGGGAGCACCGCCTCCTTGTACGGGATTGTCACATTGATCGCACAAAAATCCCTTTCCGTCAGAAAGGCGTCAAGCGCTTCCGGCGCCACTTCGCGGAGAATATAATCATCGTTTCCGAGCGCCGCGTGAATCTCGCGGGAAAAACTGTGCCCGAGTTTTTTTCCGATACAGCCGTATTTCATAGGCACCCCTCACTTTTCGCCATCTGTGCGAAGCGTCCGCCCGCGAGCGCGTCGGTGCCGTAGCGCCTTGCGATAAAGTCGGAGAGGACAATCGCGCATACCGCCTCAATGACGGGCACGGCGCGGTGCACGATTGCCGGGTCGTGCCGCCCGTGAAGAGTCAGCACTTCCTCCGTTTTCGCGATCGGGTTGACCGTTTTCTGCTCGCGGAAGATCGAAGGCGTCGGCTTGATCGCGACCGAGAAGCATAGGGGCATCCCGTTGGTAATCCCGCCGTTGATTCCCCCGTTACGGTTCGTCAGCGTCACGACCTTTCCGTCCTTCACGGCAAAGGGGTCGTTTGCCTCACTCCCGCGCATGCCCGCAAGGGCGAACCCGTCGCCGAATTCCACCCCCTTGACCGCAGGCACCGAGAAGAGGATCTTCGAGAGTTCTCCCTCCACCGTGTCAAACCATGGCTCTCCGAGTCCCGCGGGCAATCCCGTGACGAGCACTTCGACGACCCCGCCGACGCTGTCTCCGTCTTTTGCCGCGGCGCGGATCGCCTCTTTCATCTCTTCTCCCGCCGCCTCCGAGAGGACGGGGAAGTCCCCATCCTTCAACTTGTCAAGCACCGCCGTATGTTCGGAAAACGCATCGTCTTCGATTCCGGCGAGCGACGCGATGTGAGCGTAAATCTTCACCCCGCCCGCGGCGAGCGCCGGGGAGAGGATCGCCCCCGCGGCGACGAGCGGCGCCGTCAGCCGTCCCGAGAAATGTCCGCCCCCCCGACGGTCTTCGTAACCGTGATATTTGCAAAACGCCGCGTAGTCCGCGTGCGACGGACGGGGAAGAAAGGCGCCCGATTCGTAATCCTCTGAATGTGCCGCCGTGTTCGGAATGAGAATGGCGAGGGGCGTTCCCGTCGTCTTTCCGTCTTTGATTCCGCTGACCATGCGGAAAAGGTCGGGTTCCCGCCGCCCGGTGGACAGCGCGTCCTTCGGGCGCCGCCTTGCGAGCGCCGCCGCGACGGCGTCGGGGTCCACCGGCATACCGGGCGCAAGCCCGTCGATCACGGCGCCGATTTCCTCTCCGTGACTCTCGCCGAAGAGCGTGAGCGCGATCGCGTGTCCGATCGTGTTGTTCATTTCGTTTCTCCCTCCGTCGATGCAAGATATTCCGTCACGCGTTCGCACAGCGCGTCGATCGTCGTGTCGCGCAGGTACCCTTTTCCCACCTCGTCGACAAAGACGGCAGAAATTTTGTCTCCCGCCCGCTTTTTGTCGTAAGTCAGATAAGAGAACATACGGTCGGTGTCCTTCGGGAATGCCGTCGGAAGTCCGAGCCGATCAAGAATCGGGAGCAGTCTCTTCCGCACCGCAGGCGAGCACATCGGGAGCATGCCGAGCGCGACACATTCCCCGTGTAAAAGTCCCGACAGCCCCTCCGCCGCCTCGATCGCATGACCGAGTGTGTGCCCGAAATTCAGAAGCTTGCGGAGTCCCGCCTCTTTTTCGTCCTCTCCGACGATCTTCGCCTTGATCGCGACCGATCGGAGGACGATCTCCTCCCACGCGGGGAGCGTCTCGTTTTCAAAGAGAGAGAAAAATGTTGCGCCCGAGGTCAGCGCCATCTTGACCGCTTCGGCAAGCCCCGCCGACATCTGCCTTGCGGGGAGTGTCTTTAAGACATCGCAGTCGATGAGCACCGCCCGCGGCGGGTAGAACGCGCCGACCGTGTTCTTCGTCCCGTGAAAATCAATGGCGGTCTTTCCCCCGACCGAGGAGTCCACCATCGAGAGCATCGTCGTCGGCAGGTTGTAAAAATCAATTCCACGCATGTAGCACGCCGCGGCGAATCCCGAGAGATCGCCGACAACACCCCCTCCCACCGCACATACGGCAGAGGAACGGGTGAATCCCGCATCCAGCATGCGGGAGAGCAGAAGCTCAAAGGAAGAGAGACTTTTCGTCCCCTCTCCGGCGGGCAGGGTGACGATCTCCCCCTCCGGGCAGACAGAGAGCACCGCACGCGTATAGTCCGACGGTACGCCGTCGTCCGTCACGACTAACACCTTCCGCTTTCCGAAGGGGAGATATTTTGCGAGCGCCTCCGGATCTTTGAGGATCCCCCGACCGACATAGACCGGGTAGGTGCCGCCCGCCGATGTTACATCGAGTGTTTTCATGCGTTCTCGTCTCCTCTCTTATAGACGCCGACGATTTTCAGACGGTCGCATACCCCGCCGAGCTCGGCGAGCATCTCCCGCCCCGCCTCGGTCGAAAGGTTACCCTCCGCCTCCGCGTAGAAATAATATTGCCAGAAAAGATCCTTCATCGGACGGCTGCGCAGTGTTCGCAGGTTGAAGCCGTGCGCACCGATGATGTCGATCGCCGAGGCGAGCGCTCCCGCGCGGTTCGGTACCGTGAAGAGGAAGACCGAGCGCACGCCGCACTCGTTCGTCGACGGCTTGTGCGCAGAGCGGGAGAAGACCGCGAAGCGCGTCGCGTTCGTCGCCTTCGTGTGAATGTTACTTTCGAGCACCGAGAGACCGAAGATCTCCGCCGCTTCCGCCGAGGCGATCGCGCCGACCGTCGGGTCGTCACATTCCGCGACATACTTTGCTGCAAGCGCCGTGTTCGCATATTCCTCGGTGAGAAACCCGTGCGAGGAAATATATGCCGCACATTGCCCGAGCGCCTGCGGGTGGCTGATGACCCGACGGATGCCGGAGAGGGAAGTCCCTTTCTTCGCGAGCAGTACCTGCGTCACAGGCATCTCGGTCACGGCATTTAAGAAGAGAGAACCCGAGAACATGAGATCGGTCACCGTCCCGACCTCTCCCTGAAAGCTGTTTTCGATCGGCAGGACGGCAAGCTCACAGTCTCCCTCTTCCACCGCACGCCACGCGGCAAAGAAATCCGGATAAGCGACCGCCTCCGCTTCGGGGAAGAGACGACGCACCGCGAGGTGCGCAAAGGCGCCGACCGTCCCCGCGTAAGCGACCCGCTCGCCCGAGAGCAGCTTGCGCTGATACGCGCGGGAGACCGCCATCACCTCTTTTTGAAAGAGCGTGTAATAGGCGCGCATCTCCTCGTCCGCGACCCGCTCGCCGCTTTTTGCGAGCACCGCCCCCTCGCGCGTGGGGTCAAAGATCGGGAGTCCCCGTGCCCCCTTGTACGCGGCGATCTTCTTCGCGGCTTCCATACGACGGCAGAAGAGCTTCGCCATCTCACCGTCCACTTCATCAATTATCTTTCGCGCCTGTTCCAACTCTTCCATCATCATAGCTCCCTCGATCATATTCCGGCACTCCCCGAATCAAAGTTCGTGCGCAACTCTTCATTCCGCATTCTGCATTCTTAATTCTTAATTCTGCATTCTTAATTCTTAATTCTGCATTCTTAATTCTTAATTTAATCCATATTCTTCCGCCAACGCACGGAACGCGGGCAGGGAATCTTCGATTTCCTTTTCACTGACACAGTAAGCGATCCGCACATAGCCGGGCACGCCGAAGCTGTCGCTCGGTACAAAGAGAATTCCGTGCGCCTTCGCCCGCGCGAGAAACGCGGTCGCGTCCGCCTCCGGGGATTTCAGAAACAGGTAGAACGCCCCGCGCGGATAAACGGCGGTAAAACCGTAGGAGGTAAGCGCTCCGTAGAGCTTCTTTCGGTTTCGGTCATAGGTCTCGAGAGAGGAGACCTTCCCGAGGCACGCGGGCAGAATTTTCTGAAAGAGGCTCGGCGCGCATACATATCCGAGTGCGCGTGCCGCTCCCATCACCCCTTCGTAAAGCGCCTTCGCCTCCGCCGCCCGCGGCGAGACGAGGACATAGCCGATCCGCTCGCCCGGCAGGGAGAGGGATTTGCTGAAGGAGTAGCAAATCACCGTGTCATCATAATATGCGAGCGGAGAAGGCACTTCTTCGCCGTCATAGATCAACTCGCGGTACGGCTCGTCCGCGACAAGATAGATCGGGTGACCGACCTCCTTTTCCTTTGCGCGGAGCAGATCGGACAGCGCGGCGAGCTCCTCCCGCGATACGACGGCACCCGTCGGATTGTTCGGGGAATTGTAGAGGAGGAGCGCCGTCTTGTCCGTAATAGCCTCGCCGATCTTTTCAAGATCGAGGGAAAAGTCGGGCGCCTTCGCCGTGACCTCCACCACCGTCGCTCCCGCATGGGAGAGAAAGACACGGTATTCGGGGAAATACGGGGAAATGACGATCGCCTCGTCCCCGGGACTTAGCACAGCGCCGAACACCGCGGACAGCGCCGCCGCCGCCCCTACCGTCAGATAGAGGAGGGTGGGGTCAACTTCCACTCCGTACCGTGCCGAAAGATCATCTGCGATTGCCCGCCTGACAGCGGGATCTCCCGCCGCCGTGGTGTACCCGTGCAGGGCGGTCGGCTCCGTCGTTTCGATTGCACGGAGGAGCGCCGCCGTTACCTCGGCGGGCGGCGGAACCGAAGGGTTCCCGAGCGTAAAGTCATAGATCGCCCCGGCGCCCCCCTCCGCCTTCTTTTCTCTCGCGTATTCAAACAGCTCGCGGATCACCGAGCGGTGCGCCCCGTGTTCTCTCGCCACCTCATTCATGCCTGCCTCCCACCCGGAACGGACCCGCTCCGAGGCTTTCACTGTTCTTTAATTTCTCTTTCGATGTTAACACTGTTAACATCATCTCATGCTATTATTATATCAGACGCGCGCGCAAAGGTCAAGAGTTTTGCAAAAAAATATTCCCGCCCCTCTCTTTTTCCGCCCTTTTCCGAAGAAAAAGCGGACTCCTCCGCATGCGTCGGAGAAGCCCGCTGAAAGATAAATTCAATTGTCAGAGTACAAAACGCGGAAAAGCCATCGTACGGTTACTCTTCACTGTTATAATGAATGGTATAGTCGCCGGTATTGTCATCCCATGCATAGTTTTTTGTAAGGGCATTCCATTCGCTTTGTGTTCCGGTATAATAAATGTCGCTCAGCTTTGTGCAACCCGAGAACAGCCAATTGCTGAGTTTTGCAATGCTCTTCGGAAGTGTGATGTCGGTAAGTCCTGTACAACCGGAGAAGGCAGAGTCGCCGATACTTGTAACACCGGTCGGAATGGTGACAACGGTAAGACTTGTGCAGTTTTCAAATGCACGCTGTCCTATCTCGGTGACACTACTTCCGATTGTAATGCTTGTGAGTTCGGAACAGTCGGAGAACGCGTACTCGCCGATACTCTTGACACGGTCCGGAATCGTCACGCTTGAAAGCTTTGTGCAAAAGGTGAAAGCAGAGCGCGCGATGTCCGTGACACTATCCGGAATGTTAATATTTGTAAGTCCGCTGCAAGCATGGAATGCGTGCGCTCCGATGCTCGTGATAGTATCCGGGAGAACGATGCTTGTAAGATTGATGCAACTGTTGAACGCGTCTTCGGCGATACTTTCTCCACCGGTGAGAATAACGCTTTTCAGACCGGACGGTACACAGCTTTCGATTTCATAATACTGAGAAGCACCGAAAATATATCCGAAAACTTTACTGCCGCTGCCGTCTTTCTTCGCGCCGAGGAAGGGGAGCGTGATGCTCGTAAGCCCCGTGCACCCATAGAATGCTTGGTAGCCCATGACAATGACGCTTTTCGGAATCGTAATGCTTGTAAGTTCCGTACAACCTGCGAATGCAGAATTGTAAATCACATTCGTGCTTTCGTGAATTTGAACGGAGGAAATCTTCCGGTTGACTGCCGAAATCAAAATGTGATGGGGATTCGCACTGTTTCCGAGATAATACGCATTTCCATGCTCGGTATATGTCAATTTTTCACAATAGGAGAACGCCCCGTCTGCAATTGTTGTGACAGAGTCCGGAATGGAGATGTTGATCAGATTCCTACACTCCGAGAATGCAGACTCACCGATATGTGCGACACCTTGCGGGAGTTCAATGTCTGTAAGTCCCGTGCAGCCGGAGAACGCTCGGCTCCCGATTTCTTTGATTTGGGTTCCGATGGTGATATTTTTAAGTCCTGTGCAATACAAGAAAGCGCCGACACCGATACTTGCGGCACTGTTCGGAATCGTGATAGCTGTGAGCTCCTTGCATGCGTAGAAGAGATAATCTCCGATGTCCGAAATGCTGTCCGAAAGCGTAATGCTCGTAAGTCCTGTGCAATTTGAAAACACAGAAGAGCCGAGATGAGTGACACTATCCGGGATTGTGAGAGTCGTAAAACCCGTGCAATACGAGAATGCAGAATCGTTAATGCTTATGACACTTTGCGGAATCGTGATGCTTGTGAGTTTTGCGCATTGTGTGAACGCATATTGACCGATGCTTGTGACGCTGTTCGACAGCGTGATATTTTTGAGTTCTGTACAACCGTCGAACGCATGCTCTCCGATGCCTGTAATGCTATCGGAAAATGTGATCCCCGTAAGCGTGGTACAATTATAGAACGCATAATTGTAGATTTCATATTTCTTTTCGTTGGGCGATGCTTTGGGCAAAGCAAGATCGGGTTCTATGCCGGTATATCCCATCAGATAGACAAGGGTTCCGTCATCGTAAAAAATATATCCGTTATCGCCGGTGATAAGATAAGTATCCGAGGTGTCGTCGGTAATATGTTTTGCATAATTTCCGATATCTCCGTAGCTCCAACTTCCGGCGGTAATCTCTAACGAAGAGAGATTGACAACTTCGATTAGTTTGTAACAACCCGCGAACGCACTGCTGTCGATGCCGGTGACCCCGCTTCCGACGGTAACACGCAGGAGTCCTGTACAACCGGAGAATGCACAACTGTCAATCGTTGAGACGCTGTTCGGAATTTCAATGCTCGTAAGCCCTGCACAGCCATAGAACGCAGAATGACCTATGCTTATAGTACCGTTAGGAATTTTGACGCTCGTCAGTCCTCTGCAAGAAGTAAACGCGTCATCGTCGATTTTCTTTCCGCCGGTGATTA
>CALAFS010000054.1 GCA_937892405.1 uncultured Clostridia bacterium | reverse complement strand
TAATCGGCGGGCGACTTTAACTACGGTTATCACCTCTGGGTCGGAAGAGAGGAGAACGAATTTCTCTTCAACGGTATGCTCGGTCAGAATGTGTGGGTACTCCCCCGCCGCAAGATCGTCGCCGTGATTCTCTCGGGCAACAACGAGCTGTTCCAGCAGAGCCCCGCCCTCGACATCGTCAGACGGCGGCTGAAAGAGGACACGGCACTCGGCTTTTCCCGCTCGGACGAGCGCGCTCTGCGCGCGACGGAGCGCGACTTCTTCAAGTGCCGCATGCCTGTCGCGCCCCTGAAAGAACGCCGTCCCTTCCTGCCGTTCCTTCCCTTCGGAGAGCGGCGTCCCTTTGACGAGCGGCTGACGCCCTTCTTCGGCACCTACCGCTTCCCCGACAATAACCAAGGGGTCCTCCCCCTCTTTGTCCGCGCGATACAGAACAACTACTCGGGCGGGATTCACGCCGTCACTCTCCGTCGGTATGGGAACGGACTTCTCATGACGACCGAAGAGGGAGACGGCACGCGCACCTTCCGCATCGGACTCTACGGGTATGAGTCGCAGATCGTCGACTTTGCGGGAGAAAAATACCTTGTCCGCACCCTCGGCGGTATCCGCGACGAAGGTGTGAAGCGTCATCTCGTCATCTGCATGCTTCTCCCAGAGACACCGAACACGCGCCTCTTCGACCTGTCCTTTACCCCGGACGGGAACCTTCGTTTCACCATGACGGAGATCCCCGATCAGAAGATCGCGGAATCCTATGTCGATACCCTCCCCGCCGCCATGCCGAAGCTCGCGCTTCTCTCCGAGATCATGAAACGGCGGCTCGGTGACAATTTCATTCAGAAGAAACTCTTTGACATCTTCCACCCTGTTCTGGTCGGCGTGGAGACCAAGCGTCCCGACTTTCAGAAGGCGCTCGCCAAGGAAGAAGAAAAGGTGCGTGCCGAGCGCGCAAAATACGCGCTTCTCTCCTCCCTGATCGCGCGCTTTACCGACACCGCCGACGCCCCCGAACCTCCCCCGACCTCCGGCGGTTCCTTCTTTTCCCGTCTTCCCTTTATCCGTCAGAAAAATGCGCAGGCGCAAAGCGCAAAACCGGAGATCCCCCCGCGCGAGAAAACACCGAAAGGCTGACGCCCTCCGTGAGTCTTTCACTCCATGACGATAGTTTCAAAAAATCGGCAGACCGCCTTTTGTTCTTCCGATTTTTATATATAAGTAAAGAGAAAGAAAAAACACCCGTTTTCTCTTTTTGTCCGTAAAAAGTAAAGAATTCTT
>CALAFS010000053.1 GCA_937892405.1 uncultured Clostridia bacterium | reverse complement strand
GCCGAGCGTTACGCCCTGATAGAGCTTTACATGATCGCCGATCACCGTCGTCTCTCCGATGACGATACCCGTCCCGTGGTCGATGAAGAAGTACTCGCCGATGGTCGCACCCGCGTGGATGTCGATCCCCGTCTTTCCGTGAGCGTGCTCGGTCATCATCCGGGAGAGAAAAGGAATCCCGCGGAGATAGAACTCATGCGCGATCCGATACACCGCGATGGCATAAAACCCGGGATAGGAGAGGAGAATCTCCGCCGGGCTCTTCGCCGCGGGATCGCCTTCATACAAGGCGGTGATGTCCCGCAGGAGTTTTTCCCGGATTCCCGGCACGCAGGAGAGAATCTCTGCGGCGAGCGTCCCGGCTCTTTCCCCGACCTCTTCTCCGGCGAGAGAATATGCCGCCCCGATCTGTCGGGTCAGCAGGTGAAATACGCCCGTAGCGATTTCCTCCCGCGTTTGTTTGCCCTCGTCTTCCCTGCGGTAATAAGCGGGGAACATCAGCGCCATCAGTCCGTCAAGGATCGCGACAACCTCCCGCCGCTTCGGCAGACCGGTGCCGTCCCCGAGAGAAAGCTCTGCGGGATCCGTCGCCGTCAGTTTCTCCGCGACCTCTCTTGCCACCTCATCATACTGCTGCATCAATCCTGTGTCCTCCGCTTGTGTGATCTCTTTCATTCTATTCTCAGTCGCTCGTGCAGGTTCCCCTGCCCGAATTCGCCTTTTATTATATCACACCCGCCGTTTATATGCAAGAGCGTTTCTTAATTTTACACGCCGCCTTGAAAGCGAATGTCTCTTCTTTTCCCTTGCCCCGTAACCTTCCCGGGCGGCACACAATAAAGCGAAGTGCTAAAAGCAAAACAGACATCCGATAAATCAAAGCACGGGAAGTGACGGAAAATTCCGTCACCTCCCGTATTTTCACGCATACTGCGGCAGATTGTAGTAGTCATAGATCGAAATGTCCGCTCCGACCTGTCTGTTTCCGATAAAATAGGAAGAAAAGCAATATTGCAACCCCTCGCTGTGCGAAATACGGTTCGTCCGACCGAACCGATCCGCCTCCTCTTTCGTTCCGAACAGACCGAGGATCGTTTCCTCGTCCCCTCTGAGCAATGCTACGGCAAATTTCTTTTCCATGATGGTTTCCTCTCTTTTGTTTGGTACCATCATTTTACCTCATTCACTGTCCCATAAAACGGACTGGCAAGGCGTTTTCAAAACTTTTTCGCGCTTTTTCGCATTTTTCTCGAAAATATTTCACTCGTCCTCTCCGCCACGCCACGGCGTCGGCGAGCGCAGATTCAAAAGCCGACCAAAAGAAAAAAGCAGTGCCCACAAGAGTCATCAGCTCTCGCAATATTGATGCGTATCGTATCGCATCGCACTGCTCTATTTAATTATACACCATATCACCAAAAAGTCAACAGAAATCTTCGATTTATGTATTGCAATATTGAATTCTATCGGAATTCTATCAACTTTTCGCCTTTGGATCGGTACGAG
>CALAFS010000052.1 GCA_937892405.1 uncultured Clostridia bacterium | reverse complement strand
GTCACCGTAGAGCCGTCGTTATAGAGAACCTCTGCGAAAAAGTCAGACGGCGCAAGTCGCGAAAAGGCGATGTATTCCCCTGTCCGAAGGGTCACCCGGAGACTCAGAGGAAGTACCTCGAGCAATGTCAGCGTGACGCTCTCGCCAACCAGGGCGCGGTAATTCTTCGACGCAGCGACCTCCGCCCGCATGTAATACACGCCATGGACATGCGGCATTTCGATTTCGTTTTCAAGGGCAGAATCGGAGAAGAAACGAATCGTGCTTTTTCCGTAAAAAGGAATCGCTTCGCCTCGAAAAACAGCGCTTTCGTAAATGGTAGTTGGCAAAAGCGGCGAAATCCAATGATTTTCCGCCGGCAAAATCCGAAAAGTCACCGTATTGTTTTCTACCACATAATCCTCGGAAAGCGAGCTGGCAACCGCGGTATATTCCCCCGCATCGACCCCGACGCCGCTCACCGAAACCGCGCAGGACACTGCGCTCGCCGACGGCAGACATTCTCCGCCGGTATAGGTAAAGGTGAGAGTGCCCCATGTCACGCGCACAGGGCATGGGGTAATCGTGACGGCACTCAGGATTTCCTCCGGCGGATCGTAGTTTTCACTCTCCGTCGTGAAAGTGATGCGCACGGCGCACTTTCCTTCCGACACATGTGTGACCGAGCGGTCGAACAGCGGAGTCGGCACCGACCCGTCGGCGCCGATCGGCAGGGTGCCCGTCATGCGCGGCGTATGCGCCGCGCCGTCATAGACGAACACCGATTCCGGGAAGTCGAAGGTTCTCGGATATTTTGCTTTTCCGATCCGCCACCGATAGGGTGCGATGATCGGCTCCTCGTAATTTCTCGTATCATAGGAAAGAGTGACATATGCGACATATTCTCCCGCGCGGATTCCCTCGGCATCCGCGTAGCCGATAACGCTGACACCGACCGGCAGTCCCGTAAGCGTTACGCGCTTCACAGTTCCGTCATAGACAAAATCCGTCGCCGACCACAAAACACCCGACAGATCATAGACCGCCTTGGCAATGGTAAAAGTCGTTGTCAGCCCGAGATAGGTATAATTTTCATCCTTCGGGCAGGCGGTGGCGGTATAGTCTTCCCCCGCCTCGCTTTTTCCGCCGAGAACCGGAAGAAATACGGTATTGCCGAAGACATCGGTATACCACGCCTCGGGACACTGCACCGTGCCACGATAGACAAACGCCCGGTTGCCGAAGCAAACGGTCACCTCCTTTGGCAGAATCAGAAGCGTCGCCGTCATCGGCGCGGGCGCGCGATAGTCTTCACTGTTGCTTGTAAAGGTCAGGGCAACGGTATACCGCCCGGCATCGGTCCCACCGCCGCTCACGGTGGCGGCGGGTACGCTCCCGTCCTCTCCGACGGGCAGTTTCCCCGCCAAGGTCGGTACATGCGGCATACCGTCATAAGTCAGAGTCAGATCGGAAAATGAAATCCCTGCCATCGGATATTCCGCCGGCTCGACCGAAAGCGGCAGCGTGACACTCGCCCAGGCATAGGAAATCACAAGATACGGAGAACGCACATGAAAAGAGGTCGCGCCATCGGGATAGGAGAAGGAGAGATCCGAAAGATCGACCGCCGTCTCTCTTCCGTCCGACAGCGTGGCGAGCACGGAAAGACCGTCGGGAGAAAAGCGTTCAAACGCAAGATAGGAGGTTTTGTGCGGCGGCACGGCGACGCGCACGGAAAGCACCGTCACCTCTTTTACGGTAAAGGGGATCGGCTCGGAGGAAAGCGCGCCGTAGTCCCGGCTCTCTGCGACCTTCACACAGAGATAATAGCGTCCCGGCCGT
>CALAFS010000051.1 GCA_937892405.1 uncultured Clostridia bacterium | reverse complement strand
CGGCCGACAAGAAGCAGGCGGGCGCCCTCACGACGGGCACCTGCGAGGAGAGAAAGATTTGCGATCGTATGTGCCTCTCTCCCGCCGACGCAGGCGATGAGGACAAAATGACGGTATCCTTTGGCATAGCCCGCACGATAGGCGAGGACGGTGTCGGTATCGTCCTTTCGCACGGGGTGGCGTTCCACTTCCCCGTCCGGCGTCCCGGTGAGTGAATCCATATCCCCGACGAAAAGATCGGGACGGATCCCGGCGCGTGCGAGCGCGTCATATCCGCCGTCGGCGGCAATGACAAAATCGTTTTCTTTCGGCGAGAAAGGGACAAATCCCTCTCCGGCGCCGACAATGTAGCAGATTTTCTCCATTTTGTAAATATCAGTTTGCTTTTTTCAGCATTTCGGAGACGGCACGCATGACGCCGAGCTTCCCGTACTCATAGGTAAGTCCGCCCTGCATGAAGGCGGTATAAGGCGGTGTCAGAGGTCCGTCACAGCTGAACTCGTTGGTCGCGCCGGTGACGAAGGTGCCCGCCGCCATGATCTCGGGGTGAGAATATCCCGGGGTCTCGGAGGGGACGGGTTCCACATAGGATTCGATCGGCGAGCCGAGCTGCACGCCGCGGCAAAAGGCGATCAGGTTCTCCGCGCTCTCAAGATCCAGTGTCTGGACGATGTCGGTACGCTTCTCGTCGTAGCGGGGAGAAATGCCCGAGAAGCCGGCGAGCTCCAGCATCCGCGCGGCGAACACCATGCTTTTGAGCGTGGCGGCGACGGCGGCGGGCGCCATGAAAAATCCTTTATAGAAAGAAGCGAGCTGATTGAAGTTTGCGCCGAGGCTCTTGCCGACGCAGGGCGCGGTCAGGCGCTCCGCGACATCCTCGACGGCACGCTTTGTCCCGACGACATACGCGCCGCTGACGGCAAAACCGGCGCCGAGGTTCTTCATCATGGAACCGACGAACAGATCCGCGCCGACCTCGGTCGGCTCTCTGTCCTCAGTGAACTCGCCGTAGCAGTTATCCACCATGACGACGGTATCGGGCGACGCCTCTTTGACAACGCGGATCGCTTCGGCGATCTTGTCGATGACAAGGCTCTTGCGTCTCGCGTAGCCGCGGCTGCGCTGAATGGCGGCGACCTTCACATCTCCCTTTGCCATGCGGTCACGAATGGCATCAAGATCGAAATCATCGCCGATCAGGGGGATTTCCTCATATTTCACGCCGCACTTGATGAGAGAGTTGCGGCTCTCCCCTTCGGTGCCGATGACACTGCGAAGGGTGTCGTAGGGTTCTCCCGAGATATAGACGAAGGTGTCCCCGGCTTTCAGCAGTCCGCCGAGCGTAACGGCGAGTGCGTGGGTGCCCGACATGAGCTGGGGGCGGACAAGGGCGTCCTCCGCGCCGAAGACGCGGGCATAGATCTCCTCGAGCTTATCCCGCCCGTCGTCGGTGTAGCCGTAGCCCGTCACCTCGATGAAGTCGGCAGTCGAGACTCTCGCGTCCTGGAAGGCGCGCAAAACTTTCGCACTGCACTTCATGCAGTTCTCCTCGATTTTTCGGAAAATCGGAAGGCAATCGCGCTCCGCCTGTTCGGCAAGGGCGACCGTCCGATCGCTGATTTCGTGTCCGTAGTACATGATTTATCCTTCTTTATGTAATGTTTTCTTTGCTTATTTGTCTTCTTCGGAGATCTTCTCGATAAGTGCCGGAAAATCTTCAAGGCTTTCGATCTCGTAGTTCGGGAGAATGTCATCTCTTCGGGGTTTATGCTTCGGATTATACCACACGGTGCGGATCCCGGCATTTCTGCCGCCGCGGATATCCGAGGTCAGGCTGTCGCCGAGCATGAGCGTCTCTTCCCGCCTGAAGTCGGGAATCTTAGAGAAAACCGCCTCAAAGAAGGCGGGATCGGGCTTGTCCGCGCCGATCTGTTCGGAGATGCACATCGCTTTGAAATATTTCGCAATCCCCGCGCTCGCGATCCGTCCCGCCTGCACCGATGCCGTACCGTTCGAGGCGAGGTAAAGGCGGTAGCGCGGATACAGCGTTTTCAGAAGCTCCTCCGCGCCGGGCATAAAGAAGTGCCCGATCGAAAGATAATGCTCGTATGCCTTTTGCACCGCATGAGCGTCGGCGCAGATCCCAAGCTCGGAGAAAAAGATCTCGAAGCGGGAGAAGAGCACCTCGGGACGCATGATTTTTTTCTCTTCGAGAAGGCGCCAACGGGAGTCGTTGATCTCGCTGTAACGCGCAAGGCGCGCGTCCGTCACCTCTACGCCCGCCTCGGTAAGAGCGCGGGTCAAGGCGATTTTTTCCGCCCGGTGAAAGTCGAGAATCGTATCGTCGAGATCGAGAAGAAGATTTCGGATCATAACATTCCTTTCCGCCGCGCCGATGCGGCATACAAAGCTCCGCCGCTCGGGGCGGCAAAGAGATCACAGAAGATTATAGCAAACCGCGCGCCTTTTGTCAACCGAGAACGGAGTTATCGCCGGATTTTCCAATAGCCGATTTTATCCGATCCGACACGCTCAATGCAATTTTTTTCTTTCAAAGCCCGTATGGTACGCTCCGCCGTCCGTTTGGAAACGCCAAGCAAAGAAGCAATTTCACTCATTGTAACTTTTTCGTTTTCAAGACAAGACAGTAATGTTTTCTCGCGTTCTGTCAGCGTTACACCGTCATTTACTCCGCCATTTACTCCGCCATTTACTCCGCCAGTTTCATTTTTCAAAATAGAAAGTGCATCTTTTGCATAGTAAAATTTCACATCAATAAAATGCTCTGAAATGCTGAAAATACTCTGCGAATATACTTTCAGAATCTTTTTCATACCGGAACCGAGTTGTTCGCACAAATCCATGTCCGAAAATACCCGCATCAGTTCCTTGTTTCGCGGAAGAGATCTTCCCTCGAAAAATTCTTTCTCCGACAGCCCGACGGGCAATCCACCCGACGAAACGATCTCGATTCTGTCATCGTAGATTTCAAACACGGGATAAGAACCGCCGATATAATCATTGTGAATGACCGCGTTCAAAACCGCTTCCCGCAAAGCGGCACTGTCTATCAAACGGATCTCTTCCCTCCGTGCCGTTCCTCCGACCCGCACGATTGTTCGGTTTGCAACATTCAACCGTTCCAACACATTCATTGCGGATTTTATCAGACAACATCTGCCAAACTCGTTTCTCTCGACAATGTCCAACTTTTCCGTCCCACCGAACTGTGCCACTTTTATGGAAGTTCCGTTGTTGTCCGCAAGCAGGTATGCCGCGTAATTGTATTTTCCGTCTTCGGTATACAAATCAAGATTTTTCAAGAAATGAGTACCTGAAACATCATAGCCTTTTTCTTCATAGAAAATACGAAGCTGGGTAAAGGTAAGATCCTGATTCGGCGAAACAACATTGTGAAGTGTATGAGGAATTCTGCGTGAAAAAAGTCCGTCGATCATAGATTGTGTCATCTGTGTTGTCTGGGTACCGACGCGAAAAAAGCACCCACTCGGCACCATACCGTATTTGCGAAGATAATACGGCTTTTCCAAGCCTCCCGCCACAGTGACTACAAGATAAAAACGATCGTTCTCATTTTTTACTTCAACGGAAAACAACCCCATTGCCGACGGCAAAATATTATTGCGGATCCGATCGGCAACCTGCAATGCACACCGGTCTGCATCTTCAAGTCCGCAAATTTTGCCGTCATCATCCACACCGAGGATAATTTGTCCACCAAGGGTATTCAAAAAAGCCAGCACTTCTTTTTCAAATGCTTCATTCAGCGTCTTCTTCAATTCGGTCTTTTCGTTTTCGTGAAACATGTTTATACTTCTCCCCTTCCGAGTTGATTATAGTATAGCATAGTTTTTTCTTTTTTTCAACCACGCGCGCGTTTTTCGGTGAAAGCGGTGGGTGTTTACAAAAAGTTTTCGCCTCGGGCATGTTTTTTTGCGTTTAGGTATTGCATTTTCCGAAAAGATATGGTAAAATACCCGTATCAGGATAAAATAAAGGTAAGAAAGGCTTTCGCACCCCGGTGCGAAGAAATAAAGTTATGGTACTTCAGTACATTCTGCTCGGTATTCTTTTGGTTTCGGCGCTCTTCATCGTGATCGCCGTTCTGTTCCAGAAAACGAAGGAAGACGGTCTGTCGCCCACCATTGCCGGCGGTGCCGAAACTTATTACGGTCAGGGAAATGTCGCCCGCACCGACAAGAAACTCCGTAAATGGACGCTGATCGCAGGTGTCGTCTTCGCCCTCGCCGTGCTGATCGTCTATATCATTCAGCCCGACTATGAGCAGGTCGTGGCGTTCGACCAGTGGCAGAAGCTCTCCTCCTATTCCGAAGTATTCGGCTGATCGTCCGGGTGACGCCCTCTGCCCCATGGCAGAGTCTGCGGACTTGTCCGACGGTCTTTGATAAAAAATCGGTGCGACAGCGCCGATTTTTTTTGGCTTGCGGCAGAAAATCCGACGAAGGCAGAGCACCCGTCGGTGCCGCGGAAAACACAAAAAAACGGAGTCAACCAGTGAAAAGAGAAAAAAGAAAAGAAAAAGCGCCGCGGCGCCCCCGGAAAACGGGAAACTTCCCCGCTCCGAAAAAGCGCGGAAGAGCGCAGCACCCCGTACATGCCCGTGCGGGAAGACGCCTGACGGACGGGGGCAAGGGTGAGATCGTCACCGGTGTCTTCTCGGGGACGAAGAGCGGCTTCGGCTTCGTGACACCGGACGAGCCGATCGGCGACCGCGACATTTTCATTCCCGAAGGGAAATGCGGCGGTGCCATCGACGGCGACCGCGTACGCATCTCCTACCGGATCCTTCCCTCCCGCGACGGAAGCCTTCGCACCGAAGGGCGCGTACTC
The DNA here is from genome assembly GCA_937892405.1 of uncultured Clostridia bacterium. Taxonomy (GTDB): domain Bacteria; phylum Bacillota; class Clostridia; order Oscillospirales; family CAG-272; genus UBA1740. Next base: position 3,582 of record CALAFS010000051.1, on the reverse strand, counting down.
TCGATCGAAGACGGGGGTGTACGCATCCTTTACGGCACGGTGGTGCGGGAAAGAGTGAAAATCGGGCGTTACCGCCGCACGGTGACGCGGCTTATCCCGACGAGCGGAAAGCTCCCCTTCTCCCCCGAGATCGAGGGCGGGCTGCCCGCCGAAGAGGGAGAACTTGTCGAGGCGCGGCTCCTCCGTCGCGCGGGAGAGACTCCCGTATGCGAGGTGACGCGTGTGTTCGGTCCCGCGGTGACACGGGAGGCAAACTATGCCGCGATCCTCGGAGAATGCGGGATTGTCACCGACTTTTCCCCCGAGGTGCTCGCAGAAGCGGAACATGCCGCAGAAGAGCCGATCGACAGGACGGGAAGACTCGACTTGACCGACACGGTCATCTTCACCATCGACGGGGCGGACGCGAAGGATCTCGACGATGCGATCTCCCTCGCACGGACGAAAGAAGGGGGCTATCTTCTCGGCGTGCACATCGCCGATGTCTCCCACTATGTCAAGGAAAAGACGCCGCTCGACCGCGCCGCCATGGCACGGGGCACCAGCGTTTACTTCACCGATAAGGTCGTGCCCATGCTCCCGCCCGCCCTGTCGAACGGTGCCTGCTCATTGAATGCGGGGGAGGACAAATATGCACTCTCGGCTTTTATGACCCTCTCGGAGGGGGGCGACATTCTCTCGACCGAAATCCGCGCAAGCGTCATCCGAAGCCGCGTGCGGGGCGTGTATTCCGAGGTGAACGATCTCTTTCTTCATGCGAAGAAATCTCCGTATTATGAAAAATACGCCGGGGTGTACGAGACGCTGACCCTGATGCGGAAGCTCTACCGTCTCCTCGAAAAGAAAAATACAGCCCGCGGGGCAATGACCCTTGACCGACCGGAGCCTGTCATCCTCCTCGGAGAAGACGGCATGCCGAAAGACATCACGGTGCGGGAAAGAGGGGACGCCGAACGGCTGATCGAAGCCTTTATGCTGGTGGCAAACGAAGCGGTCGCCGAAAAGATGACCGCTCTGAAAATCCCCTGCGTTTACCGCGTTCATGCGGCACCCGCCCCGGAAAAGACCGAAGAATTGACAACTTTTCTTCACAATCTCGGTTTTGATACCTCCTTCATTACCAAAGATGCCGTGACCTCCAAGGCGCTCTGCCGCGTCCTTGACGCGGCGAAGGAACGTGGCATTTCCGAGGCGGTCTCCTATGTGGTGCTCCGCTCAATGGCGAAGGCGGAATATGCGGCGAAGCCCGAGGGGCACTTCGGCCTTTCTCTCGCGCTCTACTGTCATTTCACCTCCCCAATCCGCAGACTCTCCGATCTCGCCGTACACAGGATTCTGCACCATGTTCTCCTCTCGGGGGAGAGTGCGGGAAAATACGCATCCTACGCCAACCGTGCCGCCGCCGCGGCAACCGAGGGAGAGCTGCGCGCCCTTGCGGCGGAAAGACGGATCGAAGACCTTTACAAGGTTCTTTATATGCAGGATAAGATCGGCGAAGAATTCCCCGCGACGGTCAGCTCCGTGACCTCCTTCGGCGTCTTCGCCATGCTCGACAACACGGTGGAGGGGCTGATCCCCCTCTCGACGCTGCCCGGCGTCTTTGTCTATGACGAGAAGACCGTGACCCTGCGCTCGCGCGATATTACCTACCGTCTCGGAGACAGGCTCCGCGTGCGACTCGAAGAGGCGGACACCCTGCGCGGCAAGCTCCGCTTTTCGGACGCTGCCGTGACACCGGATTTTTCGGAGGGCGAAAGATGACGCGCGCACAGAAACACCTCGTGTTTGTCTACCTCCTTTTCCTGCTCGGACTCAGGCTCTCGGGCAGTGTATCCTCCCCTCTGTCATGGTTTTTTTATGTCCTATCCTACCTTCTGCCGGCGGGGATTCTGATCGCCGTCTCGGGACGGGAGGGTATTTCGCTCACCGCCTGCCCGCCGAAGATCAAAGCGCGCCCCCTGTTTCTCTCCCTGCCTCTTTTTTCCCCGACGGTGCTTTTGCTCTTCGGGATTTCCGCCCTCACGACCCTCCTGCTCGGCGCCTTCGGACTGTCGGGAGAGACGGTGCTCACGGGGGATTTTGTCGGGATTCTCTTCTCTTATATTCTTCTGCCCGCACTGTTTGAAGAATTCCTTTTCCGCTATCTTCCCCTCTCCCTGCTCGCGCCCTACGGAAAAAGATCGGCGATCCTCTTCTCCGCCCTCTGCTTTTCTCTGACGCACTGCGACTTTTTTCAGATGCCCTACGCTTTTGTCGCGGGGATTCTCTTCGCGGCGATCGACCTCGCGTGCGGCAGTGTGATCCCCTCGCTTCTCTTCCATCTCGCAAATAACGCGCTCTCCGTCCTGCTCCTGACTTACGGGGGCACGGGGAATTTTACGCTGTTCTTCTTTCTTTTCCTTGCCGCTCTGTCTCTCCTCTCTCTTCTTTTCATCATGTGGAAAAGAAAAGACTATCGGGCACTGTTTTTCTCGGAAAACAGCGAAAAAGAGCAACTTATCTTTACGAAAGCGATCGTTTCGCTCATCATCGTCTGCGCTTTCTTTGCCGTTATGCGGCTGATTCCGCAAGGCGGCTAAAGCACCGAGCGAAATATACATTTTGCGATCGGAAGTGTTTTCGCCTTCCGCACACGGATTTTTTCAAGCCTTTGGTTCACCGCCTTCGGCGGAACGGAGATTGTTATGGAACTTGACGATACTTATTTCATGCGGGAGGCGCTCGCCCTCGCAAAGAAAGCCGCAGAGCGCGACGAAGTGCCGGTCGGCGCCGTCGCCGTGCGGGACGGGGTCATTCTCGCCCGCGCGTCCAACCGGCGGGAGGAGTCGAAATGTGCGACCCATCACGCCGAGATTCTCGCCATTGAGGAGGCGTGTCGCGTCCTCGGCGGCTGGCGCCTGCCGGGGGTCACGCTCTATGTCACGATGGAGCCGTGCGCCATGTGTGCCGGCGCCATCATCAATGCGCGGATTCCGCGCGTCGTGTTCGGGACGCGGGATCTGCGTTTCGGCGCGTTCGGCTCCTGTCTTGATCTTGCGCGCGTCCCGCTGAATCACACGCCGAGCATCACCGGCGGCGTGCTCGAAGAAGAGGCGCGTGCCCTCCTTCAGTCCTACTTCAGAAAGAAAAGAGAGAAAGCGGGCACGATAAAATAAAGGGCGCCCAAAAGTTCCCCTCCCCCAAAAAAATAAGCGCCCTGTCTGAAAGATTGTCGGTTCGCATCCGACAATCTTTTCTTTTTTTGCATATCCTTTCGTGCCGCGGGAAGGATGAGAAAAAAGAAAAAAGGCGGGAGGAAAATGAAGATTGTACATGTCATCGGCGACGGGCGACTGCGGGGTGCGGGGCTTCAGCTCTTTTATCTCGCATCGGCACTGTCGCGGGAGGTGGAGACGGAGGTCATCGCGCCGCCGCGTTCCCCGTTGCTCACGGCACTGGCAAAAGAGCCGCTGTCCGCCACGGCACTTCCTTTTTCGGGGCGGCGGGGCTTTCCGCTTTCGGATATCCGCCGCTTTGAGGAATATTTTCTTTCCGCAAAACCGGATATCGTCCACACGCACGGCAATCTCGCGGCGAGAATCG